>CAYYOY010000215.1:0-3480 GCA_964473265.1 uncultured Oscillospiraceae bacterium | reverse complement strand
TGCAAAAAGCCACGGGAAATTCCCTCCGGAATTTCCCTTGGCTTTTTGCAGGCACAGCCGCCCGGGGCAAGGTGGGTGCAGTGCGGCCTATAGCACCCACTACCTGCCTGCACGGTTGACAGCTTGCCTGCGTACATATATAATAAACTGGTAAATATGTTGGGGGTGGTTGGTTGAAAAAATGGTTGCGCTTTGCAGCGCTTGCTGGCTGCGCCTGCCAGCTGGTGAATATTACAGCACTGGCTGCCGTAAACCCGTATACAGGCGATGAATCTATCTGGCTAATGGGCCTAATGGTGGGTGCGCTGGTAATTTCGGGTGTATTAATTGTTGCCTTCGCGGTGGTTGGCAAGAAAAAGAAACGCTAGCTTTATACATCACCGGCCGGACACAGCAGCCGGCCGGTCTTTCATATCTGCTGAAAAAAGGATGTGCAACCGTGCAGGGAAACTTTCCTGTAGTAGCCATTGTGGGCATGTGCGGCGCCGGCAAAACAGCTCTAACCAAATATTTTGTGCAAAAGGGCTGGCAATGCGTATATTTTGGCGGCGTGGTTATGGACGAATTAGCTGCCCGCAGCCTGCCTAAAAACGAAGAAAACGAGCGCAGCGTGCGCGAAGAACTGCGCCGCCTGCATGGCCCCCAGGCGCTGGCCAAGCTGCTGCTGCCCAAAATACGGGAAAGCCGTAGCCAGGCTCCTACCGTACTGGACGGCCTATATTCTTGGACAGAATACAAGCACCTGCGCGAAAACCTGGGGGATGACCTGCTGGTGCTTGCCATTGTAACCAATAGCAGGCTACGTCATCAACGGTTGGCAGGACGCAAGGTGCGTCCACTTACCGCACAACAAGCTGCCGCCCGCGACTGGGCCGAAATTGAAAACCTAGAAAAAGGCGGCCCCATTGCCATTGCCGATTATTACATTGTAAACAACGGCGGCCCCGGCCAGCTTCGCCGGGCCTTCGCAAGGTTTTACGAAGAAATTATGCCCACCCAAGAGGCTTAATGCTTTAGGACGCTGGTAGTACTACGAAAAACGGCAGACAGTGCCTACTACTGTCTGCCGCTTTTTATAGACGGCGGTATTCAAACGTAGCACAAGTTTCCATAACCTTGTTAAAATACTTGTTATAATAAGTTGCCAGCTTGCTTTTCCAAATTTGGAACTACCACCGGTCGGTGCGAAAGTATCTGCCTAGGTGGCGGCACATTTTTTAGGTTGTGCCTTCAATGCCGTTGCCTTTCTTGTTCCCACCATCGTACCACCCTTGCATTCCTTTGCGCAACCAGCTACAATGGGGAACAGAAGCCGCTGTGCGGTAAAGCGAAAGGGGTACCGTTATGCCCGAAGAATATAAACCCATACTGGCCGTCACCATGGGCGACCCTGCCAGCATTGGCCCGGAGCTCTGCCTGAAGGCCCTTGCCCGGCAGGAAATTCTTGAAATTTGCCGCCCGGTAGTGGTGGGTGACGCCGGTGTGCTCGAGGCCGCCAAGGCATTTGTTGGCGGGGCGTTGCCGGCTATACATAGTATTGCGCAGCTTTCGCAGGCGAATTTTGCTCCAGGGCTTCTCAACCTGTTGGATTTACGGCTGACCGATGCCAAAAGCCTTGCCGTGGGGCAGGTTTCGCCCCAGGCAGGAGAAGCCTCCTACCGGTATGTGGCCAAGGCCATTGAACTGGCTATGTCCAACGAGGTAGACGGAACAGTGACCAATGCCATTAGTAAAGAAGCTATAAACCTGGCCGGCCACCACTATGCCGGGCACACAGAAATTTATGCACACCTTACCAACACCCCCAAATACACCATGATGCTGGCCCACGAAAACCTGCGGGTGGTGCATGTTTCCACCCATGTTTCGCTGCGCCAGGCCTGCGATGCCGTGCGCCGGCAACGGGTGCTGGAAGTAATACAAATTGCCAACAAGGCTTGTAAGGCTCTGGGCATTGCTCGGCCTAAAATTGGCGTGGCGGGCTTAAACCCCCACAGTGGCGAAGGCGGGTTGTTTGGCCGGGAGGAAATGGAAGAGATACTGCCCGCCATTCAAGAGGCGCAGGCTGCGGGGATAGACGCGGCGGGGCCTATTCCACCCGACACGGTTTTTCCCAAGGCTAAGGGTGGTATGTACGATATTGTTGTGGCCATGTACCACGACCAGGGGCATATTCCGCTCAAGCTGGCCGGCTTTGCCTACAACCCTCAGGCCAAAGGCTGGAACAGCGTGGACGGCGTGAACATTACGCTGGGAATACCCATTATACGCACCTCGGTAGACCATGGCACTGCTTTTGACCAGGCCGGCAAGGGTACGGCCAGTGTCGACAGCCTTTGTAACGCTATCCGCTATGCGGTGACACTGGCAAGGGTACAAAAAGCAAGCAATAATTAGGAGGAATAGTACATGCAGCTTTGCAGCCGTGAAAAGCTTTATACCACACACAGTGCCCAAAACGCCCCCGGGCTTACGGTGCAGCCGGACGAAACCTTTTTGGTAGATACCGAACTGAATTCCGGCAGCTGGTTCCAAAGCCTGCAGGACGAATGGCACCCCAGCAAGCGTCAGGGCACTAACTTTACTAACTGCATTGCGGTGCAGGGTGCGCAGCCGGGGCAGGTTTTGGCGGTGGATATACTGGACATTGCGGTAGAGGAGATTGCCTACACAGCCTTTGCGGGCTGGCGCAACGAGCTCTGCCAAGAAATATGGCCCAACGATTGGGATATTGTTTCGCGCAATGTGGCGGTGCAGCAGGGCTATGCCCACTGGAGCGACAGGCTGAAAATTCCCACAGCGCCCATGATTGGCACGCTGGGGGTGGCACCGGCGGTTGGGGTGGTTTCCAACGCTGCTTCCGGCCGCTATGGCGGCAACATGGATGTGCAGGAGCTATGCCCCGGCACTACCCTTTACCTGCCGGTGTTGGTGCCCAACGCACTACTGCACGTGGGAGATGTACATGCTATTATGGGCGACGGCGAAATTAACCGTTCGGGCGGGCTGGAATGCCGCAGCCGCCTTACACTGCGCACACGCCTGCTGCCTGCCGACCCTTCTTTCCAATGGATACGCTTGGAAAATGAAGAATACATTATGGCTGTGGCCTGCACAAACGATATGCAAAGTTCCTTTTGCCAGGCAACCGCCGAGCTTATGCGCTGGATGATTGCGGGCTACGGTTTTACCGCCCAGGAAGCCTATTTGCTGCTGGGCCAGGTGCTAGAGGCCCGCTGCACCGTACTGGTGAGCCAGGAAAAGCCCTACATTTGCAAGATAAAAAAGTGTTACTTAACGCCGGAAACCTAACGCAGCTTTATCTGGCACCGCACTGCCGCTGCAAAGGTGAGGGCGGCGGGGGCGGTTCTGCGCACCTGGGGGCAAGCAAGCCCCGTGGGGATTGCTTGCCCCCAGGTGCAGCCGCTGAAGGCGGCTATGAAAAGCGCAAGGCAATGCCCCCTGCCGGGCATTGCCTTG
>CAYYOY010000214.1:0-3485 GCA_964473265.1 uncultured Oscillospiraceae bacterium | reverse complement strand
TCACCGAAGGGCGTACCTTCATTGCAAATACCTCCTTTGCATTGGCTATTTCGAGCGCCAGGTAATGCGTCCTTTGGTAAGGTCGTAGGGGGAAATTTCCACCGTAACCTTATCCCCGGGCAGGATGCGAATGTAATTCATACGCAGTTTGCCCGAAATATGAGCCAGCAAAACGTGTCCGTTGGTAAGTTCTACCTCGAAGTGGGCATTGGGGAGAGCTTCTTTAACGATGCCCTCAACTTCAATGACATCCTCCTTGGCCATACTCTTTCCTCCTTGTGGGTTATAACCACGCGTCGCGCTAGTGGTTAGTAGGCTTTGCCACAGCTTCTTCAAAGGGTTTTAGGCTTTCGCGCAGCCGTTTGTCGGTGCTGTAGGCCTCTTGTTCCAGAACCGTGGTGGTGGGTGCCAGGTGGCGCAGGTTTTTCTTTTTGGGCCTGGCAAGCGGCCTGCGCCGGCCGTCCGCCACATAGAGAAAGCCCTGTTCTTCCCCCACCACAACACAGAACTTTCCTGCATCGTGGCCTGCTTTAATTTTGGCCACCAAACCTAGTTTGAACTCCATTGGCCTCTCCTGTCTATGGCGCTGGTGCCGGTGCATACCGGCCGCTGGGGTGTTATTCCACACCGCTATTCGGGCAGCGTAAGAATAACCGCGCCATGTTCCGTTATGGCTATCGTGTGCTCAAAATGGGCCGAAAGGCTGCCATCGGCTGTAACGATCGTCCAGCCGTCGTCCAGTTGGTTTACCTCGTAGGTACCGGCATTGATCATGGGCTCTACTGCGAGCACCATGCCGGGCGTAAGGCGTGGGCCTCTGCCGGGCTTGCCAAAGTTGGGCACCTCGGGCTCTTCGTGGAGCTGCGAGCCTATTCCATGGCCAAGAAACTGCCTTACCACGCCAAAGCCGTGTTGCTCGGCGTAGCCTTGCACGGCGGCAGAGATATCCCCCACCCGGTTGCCGTCTTTAACAGCGGCAAGGCCCCGTGTCAGGCATTCCTGTGTAACCTCCATAAGCTGCTTGGCCTGCGGGCTGGGGTTACCCCCCGCACAGGCAGTAGCCGCTGTGTCGCCGTGAAAGCCCTCGTAAATGGCCCCCACGTCCAGCTTTACCAGGTCGCCCTCTGCCACAGTTACTTGCTTAGAGGGAATGCCGTGAATTACCTGGTGGTTAATGGAGATGCAGGCTGCGGCAGGAAAACCGCCATACCCCAAAAATGAGGGTTTCGCACCCTTGTCGGTAATGACTTGGTGCACTATTTTGTTAATCTCCCAGGTGGTTATGCCCGGGCGAACCGCTGCCAGGCCAGCTGCCAGCGCCTGTGCCGCAATGCGGCCGGCCTTTTGCATGCTGGCCAGCTCACGGCTGGTTTTAAGAATGATCATATCGCAGCTTCTTTCAGTGCGGAAAGTACCAGCGCGGTGGTATCTTCCACACGCTCTTGGCTGTCTACACACCGCAACCTGCCCCGCTCGCGGTAATATTCTTTGAGGGGTTCGGTTTGCTTGTGGAAAACCGCCAGCCGCTGGCGAATAGTTTCGGGCTGGTCGTCCTGGCGGGAGATAAGCGGGCCATCGCACAGGTTGCAAGCGTCGCCTTTGGACGAAGGATTATACTGAATATGGTAGCTCGCCCCACAGCTTTGGCATATCCGCCGGCCGCTCAGGCGCTCTTCAATAATTCCATCCTCCAGCTCCAGGCTCAGCACAAGGTCTGCGTCCAGGCCCATTTGCTCCAGCGCCTCGGCCTGGGCTATGGTACGAGGAAAGCCGTCGAGAATGAAGCCGCGGGCGCAGTCTGGCTGTGCCACACGCTCTTCCACAATGCCAATGACCACCTCGTCGGGCACTAGGGCACCACTTTCCAGGTAGGCCTTGGCGGCCAAGCCCAGCGGGCTGCCGCTTTGCAGTGCTTCTCGAATGATATTACCGGTGGATATGGCGGGTATGCCAAGCTGGCGGCTTATCGCCTCAGCCTGGGTACCCTTGCCGGCGCCGGGTGCGCCCAGCAGTATAAGCTTCATACTCTGCACCTCCCTGCTATTCCAGGAAGCCCTTGTAGTGGCGCATCATCATCTGGCTTTCGAGGTTGCGCACGGTATCCAGCGCCACACCTACTACAATGATGATAGAAGTTCCGCCCAGCGCAATGTTCATGCCTGTAAGGGTGCCCAGCAAAATGGGTAGCACGGCAATGAAGGCCAGGAAGAGCGCGCCAACCAGCGTAATTTTAGAAATGATACGCGCAATGAAATCGGATGTCGGCTTACCGGGCCGAATGCCGGGAATGGCACCGTTATTCTTGCGAATGTTGTTAGCCATTTCCACAGGGTTGTAATAAACCGCAATATAGAAGTAGTTAAAGGCTATAATAAGCACAAAATACAGCACCGCATACAGGGGGGTGTTGTAGTTGAACCAACCCAGCACCTTGCCCACTGTGGTGGCACCGGTGGGGTCGATAAAGCCTTTAATCGTACCCGGAATCGCCAGGAAAGAGGAAGCGAAGATGATTGGCAGCACGCCCGACATATTCACCTTAACGGGAATATGGGTGGATTGACCACCGTACATCTTGCGCCCTACCACGCGCTTGGCATATTGCACGGGAATGCGGCGTTCGGCATTGGTCATCAGCACAATGATAGCGATGATAACCAGGAACAGTACAATTACAGCCGGTACGGCAAAGTAGTAGCCCCAATCGCCAGCCTGAGCCAGTGTGAGGTACTTCCACAGGGTAAGCACGGCAGAAGGCCCACGCGAGATAATGCCCGCGAAAAGGATGAGCGAAATACCGTTGCCAATGCCCCGCTCGTCAATGCGTTCACCCAGCCAAACCACCAGCAGTGCGCCGGCCGCGAAGGAAAACACAATGGCTGCGCCGGCCAAAACAGCGGCGTAACCGGTTTTGTAGAGCACTGCGCCGGGTGTGCGCCAGAACATGATGAAGAAGGCCACCGCTTCAAGCAGTGCCAAACCGACAGTGCTGTAGCGGGTATACTTCTGCAGCTTTTTGCGGCCCTCTTCGCCTTCTTTGCTCAGACGTTCCAGTGCCGGAATCGCTACTGTAAGCAGCTGAATTACGATGGAAGCCGTAATATAAGGCGAAATAGAAAGGGCAAACAGCGTAGCACGCGCAAAGGCGCCGCCGGTAAGAATGTCGAGATAGCCGAGCAGGCTGCCGGCCTGGCCGATCATTTCCTGCAGGGCTGCAGGGTTTAAGAAAGGTACGGGAACAACCGAGCCGATGCGAATCACCAGCAGGATAAGCAGGGTGTAGATGAGCTTTTGCCTTAAATCTTGAATGCGCCAGGCATTTCTAAGGGTTGCAAACATCTTAAATCACCTCTGCCTTTCCGCCGGCCTCCTCAACCTTCTTCTTAGCACTTTCCGAAAAGGCAGCCAGCCGAACTGTAAGCTTTTTGCTCAGCTCGCCTCTGCCCAGCAGCTTAATGCCGTCCAGCTGCTTTTTAACAATGCCA
>CAYYOY010000213.1:0-3566 GCA_964473265.1 uncultured Oscillospiraceae bacterium | reverse complement strand
GGTTTAGTTCCTGCTGCACCATGGCCACGCCGTTTTCCAGCGCTTGCTTGTCATTGGTAAAGGCGACGGTTTTGCCGTTTAAGACAATCTGCCCGCTGTCTTTTAAGTAAATACCAAACAGACATTTCATTAAAGTAGATTTACCGGCACCGTTTTCCCCCATTAGAGAATGAACCGTCCCCGGTTTTATACGCAGCGTAATATCATCTAGCGCCTTAACCCCGGGGAATTCCTTGGAGATGCCGAGCATTTCCAAAATATAGTTGTTCACCATCGTCGTTCCCTCATTTGCTTAATAAAGATTAAGCGACCAACAACTGATCGCTTAATCTTTTGCTGGGTTTGATATCGCTTACTCTTTAGGGAGAGTAACTACTTTGTAAATACGCTGTAGGGGATGCGCACTTTGCTGGTGGGGCCTTCATATTTGTAGGAAGAAGCATCCAGATAGCCCTTGCCTTCAGAAGTGTTCTTAATGAAGGAAGAAATACAGGTTGCCATGGCTTCGGCGTCCTGCTTAACAGAGCCGGCCATCTTATTGTTCTTAATGGCATCCTGTGCGTCGGCAGTGGCGTCAACGCCTACTACGATAATATGCTTATCGTCGCCGGTGTTGTAGCCAACCGCATTTAGCGATTGCACTGCGCCCAGGGCCATGCCGTCGTTGTTGGTGAAAATAAGCTCAATGGGGTTGCTGCTGCTAAAGGGGTTAGAGGTAAGGAAGGAATCGGTAGCGGTTTTGGCCTTGGCGGTATCCCAGCTGCAGTTTTCGTCCTTGCCAATTTGCACAAGGGCGGGTTTGCCTGCGGCGGTAATTAGCCGGTTGGCTTCTTCCACAGAGTACTGTGTGCGGCCGTTCGCTTCAGGATTGTCCAGGTCTGCCCGGAGCATAATGTAGCTGATCTTGCCGTCCTTGTTCAGGTCGTACTTTTCCCAAGCGCCGTCGGCCAGCAGAATATTGGCAACCAGTTCGCCCTGCATGTAGCCTGCTTGGTCGGGGTCGGTGCCGATAAAGGCCGACTTATCGTAAGATTTAATGACATCGTCCGAAACTTCGCGGTTGAAGAAAACAATGGGCAGGCCCTTATCTTTGGCCTTTTTCACTACTACTTCGCCGCTGCCGGGTTCTACAATGTTTACTACCAACAGGTTCGAGCCCTTGGCAATAGCGCTGTCAATCTGCGAGTTTTGGGTGTCCTGCGAGCCGGCTGCATCGTGGAAGGTGTAGCTGACATTGGACATACCCTTGAGCTGCGATTCAATGGAATCTCGTACGGTGCCTATGTAGGTATCGGAGAACTGGTAGATAAATACGTCTACAACGAACTTATCTGCCGCCGGGGGTGGGGTGTTCGTATTGGGGTTGGCGTCTGCACCGCCGGGGGCGGGTGTAGCTGTGCCGCAGCCTGCAAGGGCCGACACCAGCAAAAGCATTGACAATGTAATAGCAATTAGCTTTTTCATGGGGCATACCTCCTAAAATAAATTTTGTACCCCCATTATAGCAGTAATATTTTCCAGTTCCATGGAATATTGCACAGCAAAGCTATAAATATCTACAGTTTAGTCTCGCACCAATATGGGTTTTCCGTTAATATATACAAACTGACCATTGGTTATTTGGTAAGGATAATCAGAAAGCGGCTTTTCGTGCAAAATATAGTCCACCAGTGTAACGGCCGCATCGCTTTGGGCGGTAGCGTCATTTAAGATAGTGCCATACATTAGGCCGCCTTTTACGGCTGCCACCCCCTGCTGGGTACCATCCACACCAATAATTACATAGTCTTGGGCGTATTCGCCGCTGTGGTAGCGCATGAGCCCTTTGGAAGATAAAAAGTCGATAGCGCCAAGAGCCATGTCGTCATTGTTTGCGAAAATTAGCTCTACTTCACCGCCAAACTTCGCATAAAGCTCGTCCATGGCGGCTTTAGCCTGTTCCCGCTGCCAGTTAGCTACCTTAATTTCTAACACATCCAGCCGGTAGCCCAGGCCGCTTAGCACCTCTACGCACTTTTCAGTGCGCTTTTCGGCGTCTTGGTGGCCTTGTTCGCCTTTCAACACCACCATTTGAATTACACCGTCGCTGTTTTTATCGTACACTGAACCGGCAAAGCTTTCTCCAAACAGCTCTGCAGCCAGAACAGCCTGCTTTTCGCCCAGGCTTTCGGCAGCCGCGCCAATATAAAAAACATTGGGCTTGCCTTTAATATCGTTGGCCAGCGGCTCGCGGTTTATAAAAATAGTGGGCAGGCCGGCCTTAGAGGTTTTTTCTGAGATAGTGCTGCAGGCAAGACGGTCTACTGCGTTGATAATAAGCAGGTCTACGCCCTCGTCCATCAGCTGTAGAATTTGCTGGTTTTGCAGCTGCTGGTTTTTTTGGGCGTAGAGCAAAATAGGCGTAAAGCTACCCTTAACCTGCTGCAGAATTTTATCCTTCATTTCCATCATGAAGGTGTCGTTTTGGTCGTAGATGAGCAGCCCTACCTTGGGCAGCGGGGAACTACAGCCCCCCAGCAGTGCCACGGCCGCCAGCGCACCGGCTAGCACCAGCAAGGCCAGCAAACAAGCAAATACAGCCTTTTTCATGCTATTCTCCTATTGGCTCTATAATTGTAATGGTGGTGCCCTCGTCCAGGGCGCTTTCAATTTTAAAATCTGCCTTGTCGCCATAGCATATCTTCAGCCGCAGGTAAATGTTTTTTAAGCCCACCCCTTCAGAGGGCTTGGAATCTTCAAATTCCTCATACAGCTCGCGTATTTTGCTTTCTTTAATGCCATAGCCGTTATCTTTTACCGTTAGCACCAGGCGGTTCTCCTCAATTTTTGCCCCAATGGTAATCTTGCCTTGGTCAATGTTGTTTTTAAGCCCGTGGTAAATGGCGTTTTCCACCAACGGCTGTAAAATTACCTTTAGGGTAGAGCAGTGGTAGACGGCTTCGTCCACCTCGAAATCGTAGGTAAAGCTGTTGCTGTAGCGGATGCTTTGAATAAACAGGTAATTTCGCACATGCTCTAGCTCGTCCTTTACCGAGATGACATTATTGCCCTTGGAAATGCCAATGCGGAAGAGCTTTGCCAGCGCAACCACCATGGTAGAGGCCTCTTCACGTTTGCCATTATCAATGAGCCAGACAATAGAATCGAGCGTGTTGTATAAAAAGTGGGGGTTAATTTGGTTTTGCAGAGCTTTCAGCTCGCTTTTTAGCTGCTCGTTTTGTTCATATACCACCCGGTCCATCAGCTCGTGCAGCTTTTTCATCATTTGGTTAAAGTTTTGCGAAAGCGCAATTACCTCTTTGCCCGATTGCGATTGCAAATTCACCTCTTGCAGCAAGAAGTAATCGGCCGCTTCAATTTGCTGCATGGTATTTTCCAGGTTTTTTAGCGGCTTGGTAATACGGCTGGCCATATACAAAAAGATACCGGCCGCAAAGGCAAGCACAATGAGCGAGGTAAAGGTAATGCTGCGCGTGAAATCGGTTTGCACCTGCACAATTTGGTCGGTGTTAATAAATACGCAAATGCGCCATTTTGTGCCGGACAGCGTATCTACGTTGACCGTC
>CAYYOY010000212.1:0-3618 GCA_964473265.1 uncultured Oscillospiraceae bacterium | reverse complement strand
GAATTGCACCCATAGTTTAGTTATATGGTGGAAATTGCCCCTGCGTTCTTTACAAAACTGTGAATGAAAGGTATAATTCTTTATGAAATAAAACCTTTAATTCGGTACAGAGAGACCGAAAAGGCGAAATGCAGCAACTGCTGAAAGATGCAGCAGCTGCAACACAGGGCTGCGAACGCAGCTGCCTTTCCGTGCGCTCTCGTCTGCGAGAGGCGCTTTTTTATTGCCTTGGCAGACGAAGCGGGGAAAAAGGTTTGTTTCAATCCAATAAAGAGGAGAGAAACAAATGAAAAATCTGCAAGGCAAAGATTACGTCCTCGGCATTCAGCATTTGTTCGCCATGTTTGGCGCAACAGTACTGGTGCCCCTTTTCACCGGGCTTAACGTTTCGCTGGCACTGGCGAGCGCAGGCTTTGGTACCCTCATCTTCCATCTGGTAACCAAAGGCAAGGTGCCTGTATTCCTAGGTTCCAGCTTCGCCTTCATTGGGCCTATCGCTTCGGTTGTGGCAACCAAGGGCATTGCTTCGGCACAGGGCGGCATTATGGCGGCCGGTCTGCTCTACCTGGTTTTTGCTCTGGTAGTATTTTACGTAGGGGCCGACGCAGTGAAAAAGCTCTTCCCCCCCGTGGTTACCGGCCCGGTAATTATCGTAATCGGCGTAGGCCTTTCCTACTCGGCCATTAACAACACCGGGCTGCTGCGTGCCGGCCTGCCCGCTGCACAAGGCGGGATTGACTGGATTATCTCGCTCTTCGTGCTCTGCCTGGTAGTGGGTATCTCGGTGTTTTCCAAGGGTTTCTTCAAACTGGTGCCCATTCTGCTGGGTATTGCCGGCGGCTATCTGCTGTGCATTGCACTGTCTGCCTGCGGCCTCTTCCAGATGGACTACACCGCTATCATCAACGCACCTTGGGTAAACATTCCCTTCGTAAGCACCGACGCAAACGGCGTGGGCTTCTTCTCGCTGCCGGCGTTTGACCTTACGGCTATCATGACCATCGCACCCGTAGCGCTGGTAACCTTTATGGAACACATCGGCGACATTACCACCAACGGCGCTGTAGTAGGCAAAGATTTCTTCAAGAACCCCGGCCTGCACCGCACACTGCTGGGTGACGGCCTTGCAACCGCCTTTGCCGGCCTGATTGGTGGCCCCCCCAACACCACCTACTCGGAAAACACCGGTGTTCTTGCTACCACCCGCAACTACAACCCCGCTCTGCTGCGCCTGGCTGCTCTCTTCGCCATTGCACTGGCCTTCCTGGGTAAGTTCGGTGCTATCCTCACCACCATCCCCACGCCTGTACGCGGCGGTGTAGAGGTTGTGCTCTACGGTATGATTGCCGCCATCGGCATCCGCACCCTGGCCGAAAGCAAGCTGGACTTCACCCATTCCCGCAACCTGATTATTGTGGCGCTCATCCTGGTAATGGGCCTGGGTATCACCATCGCCACCTATGTACCCGAGCTGGGCACCAACACCGGTATTCTGGTAACGTTAGGCGGCAACACCTTCGGTCTTTCGGGCCTGTTTGTAGCCACAGTGGCCGGTGTGCTGGCCAACATGGTTCTGCCGCTTGAAAATGAAGAAGAAGTTGTAGAAACCAAAGCCTAAATAAAAGCATGCCTGCCAAGCCCACAGGCTGCCTTGGCAGGCTACAAAAAAAGCAGGAGAAATGCAACCGCATTTCTCCTGCTTTTTTTCGCTTTAACTAGCTTTCGCCGCGCTCGCGAACAATCATGCGGATAGGCGTTCCTATCAAACCAAACTGCTCACGAATCTGATTTTCAATATAGCGCTGATACGAAAAGTGAAAAAGATCTTTGCGGTTTACAAAGCACACAAAGGTAGGCGGGCGGGTGGAAGCCTGTGTCATATAGTAAATTTTCAGCCGCTTGCCTTTATCGGAAGGAGGTTGCACCCGCGCGGTGGCGTAGCTTAGAATGTCGTTCAGCGTGCCGGTAGAAATGCGCATGGCGTTCTGGGCATTTACGTTTTGTATCATCTCAAAGAGCTTTTCTACACGCTGCCCGGTTTTGGCAGAGATAAATACAAAGGGCACATAGGACATAAACGAGAAGTCTTTTTCCAGCTGCGCCTGCATTTCCTGCATGGTTTTGTCGTTCTTCTCCAGAGCGTCCCACTTGTTTACAGCCACAATGCAACCCTTGCCTTGTTCGTGGGCGTAGCCGGCCACCTTGGAATCTTGCTCGGTAAAGCCCTCGGTTGCGTCCAGCATTATTACGCAAACATCGCTGCGGTCTACCGCCATATAGGCACGCAGCACGCTGTAGCGCTCTATGGCTTCTTCCACACGCGCCTTGCGGCGAATGCCGGCGGTATCGATAAAAATATACCGCCCGGTAGCGTTTTCAATAGCGGTATCGGTGCTATCGCGCGTGGTGCCGGCTTGGTCTGAAACAATGCTGCGTTCCTCGCCGGCAATGTAGTTTACAAGGGAAGATTTGCCCACGTTGGGCTTACCGATGATAGCAACCTTAATGGCATCGTCGGTTTCTTCCTCGGGCGCATCGAAATTGATGTGTTCAAAGCAACGGTCGAGCAGATCGCCCGTGCCGTGGCCGTGGGCCGCCGAAACGGCCACCGGGTCGCCCAGGCCCAGGTTGTAAAATTCATAAAATTCCGGCGGGGGCTGGCCCAGGCTATCGGCCTTGTTTACGCACAGCACCACCGGCTTCCCGCTTTTAAGCAACATGGTGGCCACGTCGGCATCGGTGGCGGTTACGCCTGCGCGTAGGTCGGTAACCAGCACAATGACATCGGCCGTGTTGATCGCCAGTTCCGATTGCCTGCGCATCTGCCCCAAAATGGCATCGTTGCTGTGGGGCTCAATGCCGCCGGTATCCACCAGCATTACGGTACGGCTGCGCCATTCGCAGGGGGCGTAGATGCGGTCGCGTGTTACGCCGGGGGTATCTTCCACAATGGAAAGCCGGCGGCCTATCAGCTTGTTAAAAAGGGTGGATTTTCCCACATTGGGGCGGCCCACCACCGCGATAATGGGTTTGGACATGTACAAACCTCCTTTGCAGCCATAATCTCTATGCTTCCCGGCCCAGCATGGCGTCCAGCAGCGCCTGGCCTTCTACTTGCGCCATGCGCACCCGGCAGCCAAGCTGCTCTTCCAGCCAGGCGGGGGTGGTATCGTCTAAAAACAGGCCGTCTGTGTTCAGCATGCAGGCCGGTAAAATGAGCTCGGCACCGCCTGCGCTACCCGAAAGGCCGGCGGCAATATCGCTGCCGCACAGCAGCCCGGCCACTGTAATATGCTTGCCCAGCAGACGGCTTGGCAATGCCAGCACCTCCAGCGTTAGCCCCGGGAACTGCCGGCAGGCCTGCTGTGCCAGCCGGTGCAGTAGCGGGTAGGCCGAAATGCCGGTGATAATTCTGGCGCTTCGTTTTACCCGCTGCGCGGGGGTATCGGCAAGGGCCTGCAGAAAATCATCTCGCAGCAGTGCCCACAGCCCCACGCCGTTTTCCAGCTGGGCGTAGTCTTCGTAAAATTCGCCAGAGGGTATCTCTTGCCCTGCCAACAAAAAAAACTCGTCTGCGGGGTAGGCCAGCCGGCTACCCCGTTGGTGCAGCATTTCTTC
>CAYYOY010000211.1:0-3637 GCA_964473265.1 uncultured Oscillospiraceae bacterium | reverse complement strand
CCGTAAGGTTGGTATAGCGGCTTGGATATTACTTCGTTAAATAAAAATTTAGCGAAGTTTAGGGGAGGGCAAAACATAAAATGTAGCAGACACTGAGGGCTGGGCTGGGTTCAGCGCACCACAACTATAGATACATTGTTGCACCAACCCATAGGAAGTACTATAACTGCAAATGAGCATATGCTTACTCTTACGCTGATAGCAACACCCCATATAAACATTTACACATATTACCCGTTTGGAATTGAGGAGTTCTCCCCTCTTTTTTCTTTGCCAGGTACTGTTTTTATAAGCCGTTTCGCTTTCTTTTGCTTGCGGGGTTGTGAAAAGCGTGCTACAATAGCAGCGTACTATTCTAAGCTTGCAATTAGGAGGATACCACATGGCCACTAGTGAAGTAATTACCATTGCATCGCAGATTTTGGGCCGAGAAACCCACCTGTATGTAATAATGCCACAGGGCATTCAACAACCTCAAAAGCTGCTCTATCTTCTGCACGGCAACGGGGATGATTGCCGTAGCTGGGCTGAAAACACCGATATTGAAGAATATGCAGACCAGTACGGCCTCGCTGTTGTAATGCCCGAGGTAGAGAGCAGCTACTACACCGATATGGCCACCGGCCTGCCTTATTTTAGCTACATAACACAAGAGCTGCCGGGTATTGCGCAGCAGCGCCTGGGCCTTGCCCCCGCCCAAACCTTTGTGGGTGGCCTTTCCATGGGTGGATACGGGGCGCTGAAATGGGTCTTCCACTACCCCCAAATGTTCTCCGGTTGCTTTAGCCTTTCGGGCTCGGTAGATATTGCAGCACGCATTGCCATGCTTCCGGAATACCGTCTGGATGAATTCCGTGTCATCTTCGGGCAGAATCTTGTAGTTGAACCCGAGAACGATTTGCTTGCTTTATCTAAGAGTGCGGCGGAGCAAGGCTGCACCACCCGCATTTACAGTGCCTGTGGCAGCGAAGATAGCTTTATTGGCTTTAACGACACCTTTGCTGCGCATCTTGCAGGCCTGCCCATGCCCAGCCAATATCACCGCGGCAGGGGCGGACACAGCTGGAGCTTTTGGCGTGCCTGGTTGGCCCCGGCGCTAGAGTATATCCTAAAGGTTTAGTGCAATAAACAACCCCCGGTTGTAACCGGGGGTATTTTTTAAGCAATATGCTTACTCAAACCGCAGCGCGTCTACCGGGTTCATCTTGGCTGCCAAAAAGGCGGGGTAAACTCCGAACAATAGCCCCAGTGTTACGGCAAAACCCACACAAAAGGTAATTAACCCGCCACTAATTTGGGGTGTAAATCCATAAAGATAGCACCCTATGCACAATAGCCAAATGCCCAGGCCGCAACCAATTAAACTTCCCAGCAAGGAAATTGCAAACGCTTCTAACATAAATTCCAGCATAATTACCCCGCTGCTGGCACCAATTGCTTTTTTAATACCAATTTCGCGGGTGCGTTCGTTTACCGAAACCAGCATGATGGTCATAATGCCTAAGCCAGCTACCAGCAAAGAAATGCCGGCAATAATGGTGAGCACCATAGAAACGGTGTTCATTAGGCCATCCAGTTTACCACGTTGCTTAGAAAGGTCGTCTATTTTATATTCTTCACCCTCGCCGGCGCGTTCAAGTATTTTTAATATGCTTTCGCCCGAAACCTGCACATTGCCGGCAAAGGCAGCTTTTACAGCAATTTGGTCCAGCCCCGCTTTGCCGGTTTGATCCTGAACTGTTGTGTAGGGTAAATACACAAACGAGGGTATTACACCGTTAATCATGGTTTGCAATATGCTGCCACCTGAAGAAACCACGCCCACAATTTCAAATTCAGCTGTTATTCCGTCTAGATCTAGGCTAATCTGTTTGCCCACAATATTTTCACGCTTATAAAAAGCCAAGGCCGTCTTTTGGTCTACCAGGCAGACACGTTCTCGGCTGGCAATATCATTCTTATTTAAAAAACGACCGTGCATTAGCTCAATAGAGTATATATTTCGGGCAGCTTCATCAATGCCCCACACTACAGAATCGGCCACCAGGCCACGCATACGCAACCTGCCCAGCTGAATGGAAATTGGGGCTGCTAGGTCCACCAGCTCGCTTTGCCGCAGGGTTTGCAGGTCTTCCTCCTGGAGCATGGCCTTGCCCGATTGCTGGGCCGAAATGGCATAGCCGTCTAACCCCAGGCTTTGTAGCTCGTTGCCCACCAGGCTGCGCCCCATATTGCCTACCGAAGCAATTAGCACTACCGAAGCCGCCCCAATGGCAATGCCCGATACTGTAAGGCTGGTGCGAAAGCGCTTACGGCTCAGGTTGCGCCAGCTCACTCTTAAATATTCCATCATATTAACCACCCCAAACCGGCACACAGGGCTCCTGCCAAATGGCTTTGGCAAGCCCTGTGTGTTGTAAATTATTGAATTAATTTGCCCCGCCCAGGCTTTGCAGCGGGGTTCTTAGCGGGGCCAGCACAGCAGCCGAATGTTCTTCCGGCTCTTGGTTGGTTACCAGCACAATATCTTTAAGTGTTAGGCCTTGTATAACCTCAACGCCATAGGTGAGCTCTACACCCGTTTCAATATATATCTTTTGAATTCCAGTATCGCCATACACATACACATATTCGCGGTTGCTGTTATCTTGGTGTACTGCTTCATAAGGTACCACCAGCAATTTGCGCTGCTGCCCGGTGAATATTTCGCCCCGTGCGGTAAGGCCGGGAATAAGCCGTGTATCGGGGAACTGTAGCGCAAGTTCTACCTCTACCACCGTTTCGGTGCTGGTTGCGCTTACTACCCGCTTGGCGGTGGGGCTAATTTGCTTTACCACTGCAAGGTATTTTTTGCTGCCTAGTCCACTGCCCCAAACTTGGGCGGTCTGCCCTACACGAATTTGCGAAAGTTC
Organism: uncultured Oscillospiraceae bacterium; assembly: GCA_964473265.1. Lineage (GTDB taxonomy): Bacteria > Bacillota > Clostridia > Oscillospirales > Ruminococcaceae > Heteroruminococcus. The sequence continues at coordinate 725 of CAYYOY010000211.1, read as the reverse complement.
GCTTTCTTTTACCGAAACTCTTGCAATGTAGCTCTGGCTGTCGCCTATTACCACTGCTGGACGGCTAGTGGAGGCAAGATTTTCGGGTGATATGTTCACCTCGGTGACAACGCCTGTGATGGGTGCGTAAATTTCAGCAACAGGTTCGGTAATGGGTGCAGAGGGTGTCTGCTGGGGCTGGGGGGCGCTCATTTGCCCTGCTATGGAAGCAACCAGACTTGCGTCAATACCCAGCAGACGTGCCAGACCTTCCAATTCACTATCTACACTGGTAGGCAGGCTGCTTTCGGCGGTGGGGGTTGCTGCCCACACGCTACTTACCGCTTCTTTGCTTTTGTGTGTGTCAATACTGGCAAGCAGCTGGCCTTCCAGCACAAAATCTCCGGGAGAAACATAAAGCTCGCTGGGCACCACGGGTGTTTGTAGGTTTACCTGCCGGTAGCGCGACATTTCAATTACCCCGTTGGCTCTTACAGAAGGGGTATACACCAGCTCTGCCGGATTAATAAATTCATATGCAGGCAGGCTATTGTAAAGCAGCTGCGGCACCATACCTGTAAGCGCTACGCAGGTAACGGTGAACAGTGCACAGAATACTCTGAGCTTCAAAGAATATCAACCCCACAAACTTTCTAGATACCGGTCCGGCCATTTGTTTTTATGCCGGTTCGCAGCCAAAAGCACTGCGCCAATCCTTAAAATATTGTGGCCTGCGAAAGCCTTTT
>CAYYOY010000210.1:0-3661 GCA_964473265.1 uncultured Oscillospiraceae bacterium | reverse complement strand
GCCCGTTGATGATTTCTTGTCTCGGCAGGCCCACATGGTACCTGGGTAAAAAATATACTTTTATGACCCAAGGCGAACTGCTGGGCAGCTACTATAAAAGCAAAGCGCTGCGTGGGCTGGTGGGCGTTGTAAGCCTGGTGTTTTTGGTGCCCTATTTGCAATCGCAAATTACCGGGGGCGGGCTTATATTTTCTTCGGTAACGGGCGGCAGAATATCGTATATGGCAGGCTGCATTCTGCTATATGCCGTTATTATCGGCTATATTTTGCTGGGCGGCTTTAAGGCTGTTGCCTGGACCGACACCGTGCAGGGCATGATGATTGTGCTGGTGTGGATAGCCGGCGGTGTTATTCTGGGTGCTGTAACCGGTTCTCTCAATTGGGGCTATGTGTTTGAAAGGGTGGCCACCGAGCTACCCGAAAAGGTGCTTATTCCCATAGCCTACTGGCCTATTTATATGACATCGTTTATATCGCTGTTTGGCATTTCTATTTACCCGCCTTCCTTCCAGCGGTTCTTTGTGGTAAAGAGCCCCAAGACCTTAAAATGGCTGGCGGTTACCGCCCCCATATACCTAATATTCTTCTATGTGCCCATTATGGTTATTGCCTTCTGCGGGGTGCTATATATGCCGGGGCTGGCAGCGCCCGACCAGGTTTTGCCGCTTATGCTTACCCAATATGCCTCGCCGGTGCTCACCGGTTTGGTAATGGCCGGGGCGCTGGCCGCAACAATGTCCTCGGCCGATTCTCAGCTGCATGCTTCCAGCTCTATTTTCACGCTGGATATTTACAAGCCCTTTGTAAATGAGCAGGCCAGCGACCAGCAGGTGCTGCGGGTGGGCAAGGTGTCTATTGTTGTGCTGGCGGGGGTGGCACTGCTGCTTTCTCAGTTTGTAAATACGCTCATTGTTTCTATTGTTACCATTGCATTGGGGGGCTGCCTGCAAATGATGCCCGCGCTGATAGGTGCGCTCTACTGGCCCAGGGGCACCAAGCAAGGTGCAATTTGCGGCATTGTGGCAGGCGTTGGGGTGGTTATTCTTACCCAGTTTGTCATTCCCTCGCCCTTTGGGCTTTCAAGCGGGGCGTGGGGGCTGCTAGCCAATACGCTGGTGTTCCTGGTGGTTAGCCTGCTTACACCCGCGCCCGATACCGATAGTTACGAGCGTTTCCACGGCTACCTAAAGAGCGTGAATAAAGAAAATATTACGGCATAGCTTATTTGCGTAGCTCTTCCCTTGCTTTGCGGGGGAGAGCTACAAGCTGTTCGCCACAAAAAGGAGCATCCCAATGGCCGGTATACAAGGGTTTTACGACATGCATTTGCACTGCGGGCCCGAGCCCATTCCCCGCAAATTTGACGCGGTAACACTGGGCAAGGTATGTGCCGAGGCAGGCATGGCGGGAATAGTAGCAAAATCGCACTTTTATTCCACTGTGCCCATGGCAGCAATTTCAAATACATATGGTGCGGGCAACGTTTGGGGCTCCGTTACCTTGAACCATTATGTGGGGGGGCTCAACCCCGATGCCGTGCGGGGCAGCCTGGGCCTTAACCGAGATGGCGTACCCCTGCTGCGCGTTGTTTGGATGCCCACAGTGCATGCGGCGGCTCACCTACAAACCCAAGCCGCCGCAGGTTGCAGCTACGATATCCCCAGCGAATGGACAGGCGGTGTGCCGGCAGCCGGAAGGCAGCCCATTTCGGCCATTGAGCCTATCACCATACTGGATGAACGGGTTACCCCAAGGCTAACCGAAATACTCGATATCATTGCCGCCAACCGCATTGTGCTGGCCACCGGACACCTTTCGCGGGAGGAGGTTTTTTATCTGGTTGCCCTTGCCAAGCAACGCGGTGTGGAAAAAATTATTCTCACCCACCCTATGTATAAAACCACCCGCCTTACCGCTGAAGACTGCGCAAAGCTAACCACTCAATATGAAGGGGTATATGCCGAGCAAAGCTATGGCCTAGTGCTAATTGACCAGCTTGCCATGCAGGAAGTAGTTGCCTATATAAAAGCCGTAGGGCCGGAAAAAACAATTCTTACTACCGACCTTGGCCAGCCAAAGCTTGTTTCTCCGCCGGAAGGCATGGCGCAGTACATTCAGGCACTTGCCGAACATGGTATATCCCCCCAGGATATTTTCACCATGGGCTGCAAGCTGCCTCAGCGGTTAATTTTAGAATAGGGTGCTTGTTGGCGCTTTTGGCAGGCTGTTCATACAATAAGGTAAAACATGAACAGGAGAAGTTGCCATGGCATTTAACCCAAACCCCCGCCAGCCGGAACAGCGCCCCCCGCCCGCGGACCAATTGCGTTTTATTGTGCCAAACCCCGCTACGCCCGGCAACCCGGTGCGCCGTGCGCCGCGCATTCACCCCAGCGCCTATGTAGGCCCTTTTAGCTGCGTAATTGGGGATGTTACGGTGGAGGAAAATGTCTTTATTGCGCCGGGGGTTATCATCCGGGCCGATGAAGGCCACCCATTCTTCATTGGCGCCGGTACAAACCTGCAAGATGGCGTTACTCTGCACGCACTTGCCCACGGCAACGTAACGCAGGACGGCCAGAGCTATTCTATTTACATAGGCCGGCAAACCAACTGCACCCACGGCTGCCTTGTGCACGGCCCTTGCAAAATTGGCGACCGCGTATTTGTGGGCTTTCGCACAATTGTGTTTAGTGCCACGGTGGGCGATGGGTGCTATATTTCGCCCAACGCTATTATAACAGGTGGCGTTACGCTGCCAGCCAACCGCTTTGTACCTGCGGCCATGGTAGTAGATACCCAGGCCAAGGCAGATAACCTGCCCCCCACCACCCAAACAGAACGCGAATTTTCGCGCGAGGTGCAGCAAGTGAACGCTGCCTTCCCAGCGGCCTACCGCCGGGCTTTTGGGGGTTAAGCGGGTTAAATACCTATGCCAGAAAAATGTATGGCCGCAGCGCTAAGGGTTGCTTTCTGCCCACAGCCTGCGGCCGGCTCTTTGCTGCCGGGTTTGCCGTTTGCCCTGCCGCAGACCGTGGGCCGCCCCCCAAGGCAATTCCCCGTACGGGGAATTGCCTTGGGGGGCGGCCCATACCCACCCACGCTGCGCAAAACCCAACCTCGTTACCGCCCTCGCATTGGTAAAAGGTGTAACCAAGAGCACGCCTTTGCAATGGTATATTTGTTGTTTTCAGCTTGATGTGATACAATAAAAGCGCCTTTTTTGAAGAAGAGAATGTATTTTCTCGGCTCTAGAAAACGCCTACCTGCCAACAAGTAGGCTTTAGGATAAATTGGGGTGAGTGAAATAGAATGAATAGTGCCATTTTGCTAATACCACTGTTTTTAATACGCTACGGCTTGCTAGCACTTATAAATAAAAATGCTTTATCGAAAGCTGCGTTCTTTCCGCCCATGCAAGGAATGGAAAAAGGAATGTACATGCTGTATCAAGCCGCTACTATTATAATTATCCTCACTATGTTTTTTCTTAAAATTAAAATGGGAACAGTATGGCTATATATAGGAATGTTGGTTTACGCATTGGGTGTTTTGCTGTTCGCTTTATCTACGGTAAGCTTTGCTAAACCCAATGAAGCAGATGGCTTTAATCAAAACGGCTTGTATCGTGTTTCTAGAAATCCAATGTATGTTGCATACG
>CAYYOY010000209.1:0-3667 GCA_964473265.1 uncultured Oscillospiraceae bacterium | reverse complement strand
CGATGCTTAAAATAGAAAATATTAAAGTAGCCTACGGCGGCATCCAGGCAGTAAACGGCATTTCGCTCGAGGTGCCCGAGGGCAAAATTGTTACCCTTATTGGCGCCAACGGAGCGGGCAAGAGCACCACGCTGCGCACGGTTGTGGGCTTAGTAAAATCGGCCGAGGGCAGCATTACCTATAACGGCGAAGAGCTGCTTGGCCTGCCCACCGACCAAATTGTGGCCAAGGGCATTTCGCTGGTGCCCGAAGGCCGGCGGGTTTTCCCCGACCTTACCGTGCTGGAAAACCTGAAAATTGGCGCTTACATGCGGCATGATGATTTAACCCAAGACATAGAATGGGTATACAGCCTCTTCCCCCGATTAAAAGAACGTTCTTGGCAGCTGGCCGGCACCCTTTCGGGTGGCGAGCAGCAAATGCTGGCGGTAGGCCGTGCCCTTATGAGCCGCCCCAAGCTTATGATGATGGACGAACCTTCGCTGGGCCTTGCCCCCCTTGTGGTAAAAGATATTTTTGATATTATTGTAAAGATAAACCAGCAGGGGGTTACCATTCTGCTCATTGAGCAAAACGCCAACATGGCGCTGCACTGTGCCCACTGGGGCTATGTGCTGGAAACCGGCAACCTGGTGCTGGAAGGCACCGGCAAAGAGCTGCTGGCCAACCAGCAGGTGCGCGACGCCTACCTTGGCAAAAGCAAGTAATATAAAAAACACTGCGGCTGTGCTTATAACGCAGCCGCAGTGCCACGCTGTAAAGGAGTAGCCATGCGTATATCTCTCGATTGTTTCAGTTGCTTTATGCGGCAAAGTATGCTGCTGGCCAAACGGTTGGGCAGCACCCCCGAAGAACAGCAGGAAATACTGCGCAAAGCCGGCGAAATTCTTGCCCAAAGCTCGCCCCAAAACTATTCTACCGAACTAACACGCCGGTTTGAAATTTACCTGGAAGAGCGCACCGGCCAGCAAAACTTCTACAAACAGGAAAAGCAAGATAGCATTGCACTCATCCAAAAGGCCATGCCCTTTCTGCAGGAATATCTCGAAGCCCACAACCACAGCGACGAAGCCTACATAAAGCTGGCTGTAACGGGCAACAGCCTGGATGCCGGCGTTTACGGCGATAACTTGGAATTTAGCCGCCAGGCGGTGGAAGCCCAGCTAAACCGCCCCTTTGCCCACAGCGATATGCCGGTGCTCGCGCAGCGGCTGGACACCGCCAAAAGCCTGCTGCTGGTGGGCGACAATGTGGGCGAACACCTGCTGGATAAACTGCTGCTGGAACACCTTGCCCCCCGCATGCAGGTTACCTATGCCGTGCGCGGTGGCTACACCATCAACGATGTAACCATGGAAGAAGCGCTGGAAGCCGGCATGGATAAAGTTGCAAAGCTTATTACCACCGGCTCGAACCTGGCAGGCGTTATTCCCCAAGACTGTAGCCAAGAATTTTTAGACCACTTTTACACCGCCGACCTCGTGCTCTGCAAGGGCATGGGTAACTTTGAAACGCAAGAGGCACACCCCCGCGAGGTGTTTTATCTCTTCAAGGCCAAGTGCGATTACACCGCGCAGTCTGTGGATGTACCGCTCAATGGCCTGGTGCTGCTGGCGGGTGGCTGTCCTAGGACGTGTTAGCCTTGACAAAAAAGTAATTTGCCAAGTGAGAAAAAATTATGTATAATAAATTAACAATGGCTTTGTGTATTTTGCTGGTTGTTGCAATGCTGCTGGCAGCCTGCAGCCAGCGTAAGGGCCTACCCAGCGGCTCTCTTTCAGATGCCGGTGGGCAGCCGCCTTCCCAAGCGCAACCCCCCGGGCCATTTGAAACATTGCAACCGCAAAGCCAAGCGCCTTTGCCCGCACAACCCAACCCCGAACAAGAGGGTGACGCTATTAATAGCGCGCTCGCGCTTATTCCCGGCAGCGAACGTTTGGCTGCAAGCGGTGAAAGTTTGTTTATGCTTAAGGAATACGGCTTTGAGATGAAGTGGATGGAAGCCAACCAGATAGCACATCTGGAACGGGGCACACCCACAGCCCAAGACGAAACATACTTTCTGTTGCTGCCTAAATACACAGGTTCGCAGGTAGAGGTGTACCGCCTGGAATGGAAAGATGCCGAGTGGGTGCCGGTTAAAACGCTATATAGCAACAAGAGCACCCCCGATAATTTTGGCCTGGTGCTCACCAGCAACGAGCCTGAAGCCGGCCCAAACCTGCGTGTTGCCGTTCGCTATGGCGGCCAAGAGTATAGCTGGAACTTTGGCTACGATGGCCGCGGCGACCGCCCCGCTATTTTGGCACTGCCCCAGGACGAAAAATGGTGGGAAACACGCTAAAAAAATTTTTCCGTATAACACTATTGCTAGTAGGCAGGCCTACCTACAGGCACTGCAAATTTATAGAAGGAGGTTGCAATGCAAACATCTAAAAAATGCCCCAACTGTGGGGAAATTTGCAATGAACGCTACTGCAGCTACTGTGGTGAAAAGCTGGAGGAAACACCCCCCCGCAATGGCGAAGCCGCCAACACCGAGACATATGCCGAAACTACTTCTTCCCAAACCGAAGTAGACCGGGACTACCCGAGCTCTATGCCCCCTCAACAAGGCAAGAAGGATACCGCCATGCGTTGGCTAGCAATAATTCTTATTCCTCTTATGGCCATTGGCTTTAGCGTGTTCTATTTTCTCTACAGCACCACGCTGGAAGCAAAGCCGGCCAGCACCGGCGAAGCACTGCTGCCCAACCACTACATAGCCTACGACGGACAAGAAGCCTACGCCAAAAAATATCTGGTTCGGGTGGGCGATGCCGATTCCGACGAAATTGAATGCTTCCTCGACCCCTACGAGGATAAAAACGACCGCCAGCATGTGGTTACAGTAGCCAACTATTCCGAATACTTCTTTAAGGGCACGGTAAAGCTTACTTCCACCCGCCTTTCGGATAGCAAAACCCTCACCGTGCCTTACCTGCCCCCCAACGACTACAGCTACTACCTCACCAGCTTTAGCCGTACCCCCCAGGCCTACGAAATTGAGGGCAGCTACTACCGCTTTACCTACCCCAAGCCCGACCTGGAATACGATTATTCCTATGGCGGCGAGGATGATGAATTTTGGATCAACTTCTTTCTCTACAAGCAAGATATGCCCGCCGAGCAGCTGCTGCAAATGGCCGAATACTACTACATAGTTTTTGCCATTACCGGCCAGCCAGATGACGTTGTGCTTTATTTCTATGATATAGAAGGCGACTACGAAGAAGATGAAGATGGCTACCTGATAGCCGAAACCGCCCAGGCACTTTTCGCTACAGAGCTTAGTTTTTCAGATAAACGTATTACGCTCTACGAAATGAAGGACGGCCTGGTACACGATTTGCAAAGCAAAGAAATGCTGTAACTTTAAGGAGGTACCGTTATGTACAACACCGACATTATGGAGGAGCAGGGCAATTCAAACTACCCGCTCTATAAACACACTGCGCAAACCTTTGCCTGGATGTTCGCCGGGCTGCTGGTTTCCTTCGTTGTAAGCTATGCCATGCTGGAAACCGGCCTGGTCTACCAACTGCTTTTTAATTCCTACCTGCCCTTTATACTGCTCATTGCCAAGCTGGGCATGGTTGTCTACCTTTCCGCCAACCTATTTAAGCTT
>CAYYOY010000208.1:0-3674 GCA_964473265.1 uncultured Oscillospiraceae bacterium | reverse complement strand
GGTCCATTTCCCTCACTCCTAATTATCTTTATTTTCAGTATAACACAATAGCAAAAGGAAAATAACCACTGCACATTCCACAGCCTAAAAGCCCTTATCACTCCGCAGTATAGCCGCTCGCTAACCATGGGTACCCGGGCGGGCATGCAAAAGCGCCGGGCAAAGCCTGCCCGGCGCTTCATAATTATATTGGCATTACACCAGCTTCTCACGCATGGCCAGTAAAATTTTCTTTTCCTTGCGCGAAACTTGCACCTGCGTAAGGCCCAGCAGCTCTGCGGTTTGGGTTTGGGTTTTGCCGGCGTAGTAGCGTAGCACGATAAGCCGTTTGTCGGCCTCGTCCAACTGTGCCATAACCTGCCGCAGCGAAATTAAATCGCTCAGTTGCTCCTCGGGGCTATCCACCGGAAGATCAATTTGCCCGCCGCCCTCTTCTTCGCTGTCGGTAAGCGAAACAGGGGGAGTAGCGGCGCCCAGTGCTTCTGCCACCTGGCCTTGGTCTAGGCCCATGTGTTCGGCCAGCTCGCTTACGGTGGGCTCGCGCCCGCTGCTGGCTGAAAGCTGTTCTCTTGCGCGGGTTACGCGCAGGGCCATTTCTTTTAGGCTACGGCTTACTTTAATGGTGCCGCCGTCGCGGAAAATGCGGCGAATTTCCCCTAAAATAACGGGTACGGCATAGGTGGAAAAGCGCACGCCGCGGTCGAAATCGAAGGCTTCGGCAGCCTTTACCAAACCGATGCAACCGGCCTGGAAAAGGTCGTCATATTCCACCCCTCTGCCTTTAAATTTGTGCGCACAGGAGTGTACAAGCCCCATATTCTGTTCTACAATATCTTTTTTGCTGGTTTCGGGGGTAAGCTCGTGAAGTGCTCCTGCCATAGCTGTTTTTCACGCCTGCGGTGTCTTGCTGTGCCGGGCAGACATTACCTTGCGGTAATTCTCCTTTCCATCACAACTGTTGTGCCGCGCCCGGGTTTGGAGCTAACGCGTACTTTATCCATAAGCTCTAGCATTACGGCAAAACCCAGGCCCGCACGTTCGCCGCCGGTGCTGCTGGTGTAAAGGGGTTCCATGGCTTTGTGTACGTCATCAATACCGCAACCGGTATCCCGAATGCGTACCGTAACCAGGTTGTTTACAATTTTGGCGGCTATGTACACCTTGCCAATTTCATCGGGATAGGCGTGAATAATACAGTTGGTTACCGCCTCTGAAACCGCAGTGCGAATATCGCAAAGTTCTTCCACCGTGGGGTCCAGCTGGGCCACAAAGGCTGCCACCGCTGTACGGGCAAAGGCCTCGTTGGTAGAACGGCTGGGGAAGATTAACACCATGCTGTTGTCCTTCATTGTGCGTCGCCTCCGTCCTTGGTAATGCCTAAGTTGTCTATGCCGGCCACACGCATCACCTTTTTCAGGTGGTTGGGCAGGTTGGTTATAATAAGCCGGCCACCCATATCCTGCATAAGGCGGTAGCGGCCCAGCACCAGGCCTATGCCCGAGCTATCCATAAATTCTACGCCGGCAAAGCTTAGGGTAAGTATATTGGCCGAAGAACGCCGCACGGCGTTGTCTATCTCTTCGCGCACACCGGTGATGTTGTGGTGGTCAATTTCCCCCGAAAGCAGCACGGTAACCGCCTGGTCCTTAATCTCTATCTTGGCAGGCAAATTTCTCACTCCTTTTTGTTGGCTTGTCCCGCCTTTGGCGATAAGGTAAAAAAAGAAAAGCCCTATCCACAGGATAAGGGCTTCACCTTAAAAAATATGTCAAATTTTCGCCGGATTATGCATTTTAATGCGTCCTACAGCACTGCAGCACCGTATTTTTCGGCAAGCTTGTGCTCTTCGGGTGAAGTGGCAATTACAGCCGGGCGGCCGTTGTAGCAGCGCAGAGCAGCTTCCAGCAGGCTTGGGTCTGGGCATTCCAGCACCAGCGGCAGAGGTAGCGAAGCCTGCAGTGTTTTTACAGCCAGGTCGGCGGGTGCATTGCCCGCCAGGCGTAGGCAAAACAACTGGGCACCCTCGGCCATGGCATCCATGCCGGCTTCAATGAGTTCGTCCAGTTGGTGGCTGGCGGTATCCAGTACGGGCAGTTCACCGGGTAGGGGAAGCTCTACCCAGCGCGAAGCACTGCACACCACCTGCGGTATGTTGCTGTTTTGGCGTGAGACAAGCGGCTTATTCTGCAGCCTAGCGGCCAGTTGCACTATGTGGGCCGGTGTGGTGCCACAGCAGCCGCCTACCAGACCAAACCCAAGCGGTAGATATTCTGCCAGCGCGGCGGCAAATTGCTCGGGGGTAATGTCGTAAGAGCTTACCCCTTCGTGATATACCGGTAGGCCGGCGTTGGGCTTGGCTACCAGCGGCAGAGAAGTGCGCTGCGCCAGCGCCTTTGCCAGCGGCAGAATTTGCACCGGCCCTAGCGAACAGTTTATACCAATGGCATCTGCCCCCAGGCTTTCCAGCGTGGCGGCCATGCAGTAAATATGGCAGCCGGTGTAGCTGCGCAGGTTTTCTTCAAACGACATGGTTACAATTACCGGCAGGCTGCTGTGCTCTTTGGCGGCCAGCAGAGCAGCCTTGGCTTCGTAAAGGTCGCAGAACGATTCTATGGCAATAAAATCTACCCCGCTTTTTACCCCCTGCACCACCTGCCGGCGGAAAATTTCATAGGCATCTTCAAAGGATAAACTGCCCATAGGCTCCACCAGTTGGCCTGTAGGGCCAATATCTAGCCCCACGAAGCCCTCGGCACCCACAGCCTGCCGTGCGGCCTGCACGGCCGCATCTATCACCGGTTCCACCTGCAGGCCGGCACCTGCCAGTTTGTGTTCCGAAGCACCAAAGGTGTTGGTGTATACCGCACGGCTGCCTGCGTCCTGATAGGCGCGGTGTACTTCGGCCACCACCTGGGGGGAAGAAATATTTAAAGCCTCGGGGCTTTGCCCGGGCTGCAGGCCTCGCTGCTGCAGCATAGTGCCCATTGCGCCGTCCAACAGAATGAGCTCGCGGCCCAAAAGCGCGCCAAATGTCATTGCAATTCCTCCTTGCTGGTAGATTGCTATCATCATAACGCAAAAGCGTCGGTGTGTCTATACCGGCCAATTTAGCAAATAGGCGTCGCTGTTATGCGAGGGCACCCGCGCTTTGGGTGTCAAGGCCATTCTACTGCGAGTAATCAACAGTTTCCACAGGGTTTTCCACAGCTTTTGTGGAAAAGCAGGGTGAAACAGGGGAGAAAGCCACTTTGCTGCCTTATAGTTTTTCACATGTAAAATTATCCTTTACGGTTTGTAATTTTTATTGCATGAAGGGGCTTGTACAATTTTTATTCTACACTACTTGACTTTTTATTTATCCATGTTATAATCTATCTTGCATTTGCGAGGGTGGCGGAACCGGCAGACGCGCACGTTTGAGGGGCGTGTGGGCAACCGTGAGGGTTCAAGTCCCTTCCCTCGCACCATACCAAATAATGGAAACCTCCCAATTATACTATAATTGGGAGGTTTCCATTATTTGGCAGTGAGTTTTGTCTTGCCTTTTAAATATCCCTCGCACCATAACATTAGGTCAAAATAGATGCAGGGCTTACAACCCCAGTGTTTATGCGGCGTGACGAGGGTTTTGAATGATAAATTCTAAACCCTCACTTCTATTTTGAGGCCACAGC
>CAYYOY010000207.1:0-3682 GCA_964473265.1 uncultured Oscillospiraceae bacterium | reverse complement strand
ACGAAGGCGGCGGCAGAGAAATGTCCCTCAATAGCATATTGTGCAGGCTTGTAGGCCTGGCCGGCAGGCAGTACAAACCGGGTAAAATCGTGGTTTTCCACCAGCACTCCGAAGGCTTGCATTACATCCAGCGTAAGCTGCACATACGCTTTCGATTCCAATGCGCTTTCCATGCAAATTTCGCTGTGCTGGCCCAGCAGCGGCAACGCCAGCAGCAGCCCGGTTACAAACTGCGAGCTTATATTGCCCGGCAGCGAAAAGCTACCCGGGGTAAGCTTGCCTTCCAGCTCTAAAATATCTCCCTTTTGGGTAAAGGTTAGGCCATGGCCATTCAGTGCCTGTAAATAGGGCTGCATGGGCCGTTGCATTAGCCTGCCGTGGCCGGTAAAGGCAAAGCTACCGCCCAGCGCCGCCGCAACCGGCAGCAAAAACCGCAGCGTAGAGCCCGATTCTCCGCAATCCAGCAGGCAGCCGGGGGTGGGGGAACAAAGGTTCCCGGTGAGCTCCAGTGTATCACCGGGCAATGTACGGCAGGTAACCCCCAGTTTGAGAATACATGCCAGCGTGGCGGCAACATCCTGCGAGAGGGCAAGGTTTTCCAGCCGGCTGGCACCACCGGCCAGCGCCGCGCAAATAAGCGCCCGGTGGGAAATGCTTTTAGAGGGCGGCAGCGTTACCGCACCGTGAGGAGTATGTTCTATGTGCATGGGTATGTTCACGCCTATTGCCCCCTTTCCATGAGTTGTGCCAGCGCCTGCAAGGAGATTGGGTGTATCTTTGCACAGCCAAGCTCTTTTAACAATATCAGCTGCAGGCTGTCCTGCCCGGCCTTTTTGTCCAGCGCCAGCAGCGGCAACAATTCCAGTAGGGTAAAGGGCTGCTCTACCGGCAGGCCAAAGCGTTCCAGCAGCTGCTGCAGTGGTGGGTAGCAATCTGCAGGGCTGATACCCAGCGTTTGGCCCGCTTTGGCAGCCAGTAGCATGCCCAGCCCCACTGCCTCGCCATGGTTGAGCTGCGAAAAGCCCCCCAGCCGTTCTATGGCATGCCCAAAAGTGTGCCCAAAGTTAAGCAGCATGCGTCGGCCTGTGTCGCGCTCATCCTCTTGAACGATACTTCGCTTAATGTCGCAGCAGTGGTAGACAACTTCTTCTATACTTTGCATAATGCCGGCGCGGCCGTCGGCCCTCTGCAGTTGTTCCAATAACGGCTGCGAGGCAATGGCACCGTATTTTATAACCTCCGCCATGCCGCAGGCAAACTCACGGTCGTTCAGAGTTTCAAGCAGGTGGGTGTCGGCCACCACCAGCCGAGGTTGCCAGAAGGCGCCCACCAGATTTTTGCCTTGTGGCAGGTTTACGGCGGTTTTACCACCCACGCTGGAATCTACCTGTGCAAGAAGGGTAGTGGGCAGCTGCACATAGGGCATGCCCCGCATGTAGGTGGCGGCGGCAAAACCGGCAAGGTCGCCCACCACACCGCCGCCAAAAGCGATAATCAGCTCACTGCGGGTAAGCCCGGCCTCGGCAAAAGCTTGGTACACTTGGTCAAGCCTGCTCAGCTGCTTGCTGGCTTCTCCGGCGGGCACCACCACCGGCAGTGGCTCTATGCCCTGGCTGTGCAGCGCCGTGCAAAGAGTTTGGCCGTAGAGCTGCCAGACATTTTCGTCGGCCACCACCGCCGCGCGTCTGCCGCTGTATACCTGGCGCACCAGGCTGCCCGCCCGGGGCAGCAGCTGCCGGCCAATGGCAATTTCGTAGCTGCTGTGTGGCAATAAAACTTGCAGTGTCCTCATTTTTGCAGCATCTCCTTTTTGTTGTGGCGGGCAGCATCCAGCGACCGGTACAGGCTTTGTGCGTCGCCCTGTACAATACTCGCTTGCATGGCTTGCAAATCGGTAATGTAGCGTTGTAAATGGGGCAGAATATATTCTCTGTTGGTAAGCAGCAGTTCTGTCCAAAGGGTTGGGTTTATGTTAGCAATGCGGGTGCAATCGCGAAAGGCGCCGGCCGTGTAGGCGCTGGTCATATCTGGGTGGCAGTGTATGCAAAGGCCGGCGGAGGCAATGTGCATAAGGTCGCTGGTATAGGCAATGATATCGTCGTGCCGTTCGGGGGTGGCGGTAGCTATCCGGGTGGCGCCAATGTAAGCTGCCAGTTCTTCCATAAGAGCAATGCTTTTGGGTTGTGTGGCAGGCAGTGGTGTAATGAGAAACCCTGTGCTCACAAATAGCTTGGCGTCGGCGTTGGCAAAGCCGTCTACCTCTTTGCCCGCCATGGGGTGGATGCCGATATAATCGGCATGGGGAGGCAGCAGACCTGCCATTTCACTGTAAAGCCGTGTTTTGGTGCCGCAAACATCGGTGACCACCGCACCGGGCTTAAGCAAATGTCCATGCCGGCGCATAATATCGGTGATATGGTGCGGGTAGACAGAAAGAATTACCAAGTCGGCCAGTGGTAGGGCTTGTGCAATATCGGGTACGGCGGTGTCAATAGCGCCGGCAAGCAGCGCGTCCGAAAGTGTTTCGGGGTTTATGTCGCAGCCTAGCAGCCGCGCCTGCCGAAAGCCCCGCAGGGCCAGGGCCAGTGAACCGCCTATGAGCCCCAGGCCAACCAATAAAATTGTAAAGCCCGGCGGCTGCTTGGCGGCAGGAGAGTGGTCGTGCGCCTTTTCCATGCAATCAACTCCCAGAAAAAATAAAAGAGGCTCGCTCGGCGCGAACCTCTTGTGTATACAGTAGTTATATGGGCTTACTGCACGAAGAGCCAGGCCGGCAAATATTCATTTTTGCAGCGAAAATAGCCGAAGCCATAAAAAAAGCTCCAGCCAAAGTAAAAAAAGTATGCAGCTGCAAAAACTGTGCCGACGAGTGCTAACATGGTAAAAACCATCCTTAGTTTTGTATTGTTCAAAACGTCGCAAAGTATTACAATAATTGTATTCAGTATACCATAGCCATGCAAAAAAGCAAGGGGTAATTTTTTGCTCTTGGGAAAACTTGTAGGAATTGATAAAAACTTGACTTCCCGGGGAAAATACAGTATAATCTACAAAGGTTTCCAGGGGCTTGTGTAAGCCCCTTGTCGCTTCCCCGTGGGACGGGGAATTTTTTCGTCACAGCTTGCCCCACAGGACATATAAACTGGAGGACTGCAAATGAGGAAAGCAAGAAAAGGGGTGTTCTTCGTTGTAGTGCTGGTAATTGCCGTATTGGGTCTTTTAACCTTTTTCGGCTTTTCCACCGTCAATGGAGATATGACCACCACCTATGTCAAAAGTGTCGCAGATATTCGCTGGGGCATTGATATCCGGGGTGGTGTGGATGTAACCTTTAGCCCTCCTGATGGCATTGATGCCACGCAGGAAGATCTCGAGGCCGCCGCATCCATTATCAAGGTACGCCTGGTATCGCAAAATATTACCGACTACGATGTTTACATCGACTATGCGAAGGATAGAATTATTGTTCGCTTCCCGTGGAAATCTACTGAAGTAGATTTTAACCCCGAGCTTGCCATTAAAGAGCTGGGGGCAACTGCCCACCTTACCTTCCGCGAGGGTGTGGAGGTAGATGCCGAAGGCCTGCCCAGCGGTGTTACCAAAGACACCATTGTGCTGGAAGGCAAGGATGTAGTTTCGGCCGTGACGGTGATAGACCAGCAAAAGAACGAGCCGGCCGTTT
>CAYYOY010000206.1:0-3689 GCA_964473265.1 uncultured Oscillospiraceae bacterium | reverse complement strand
CCAGCGTGGGGTGCAGGCAAGTAGGGTCGAGGCAATCGTATTCTATGGCGTAGGCCGGGCGCATAATCTCTACCTGCTCTAGCCCTTCAATGGTGCGGTAAAGCAGCAGCTGCACTTCCTCGGGCAGCGAAGAGCTCATGCCTTGTAAGTACATTTCCTCGGTATCCAGCCCCATGGGCTCGATGAATAGCTGGTGGCGGTCCTTGTGGGCAAAACGCACCACTTTGTCTTCAATGCTGGGGCAGTAACGGGGGCCAACGCCCTCGATTTCCCCGCCAAAAAGCGGCGAACGGTGCAAATTCTCGCGAATTACCCTGTGGGTTTCTCCATTGGTATAGGCAATATGGCAAACAGCCCGGTTGTGCAGTGGGCCGGTTGTTTCAAAGGAAAAGGGGGTTACGGGCTCGTCCCCCAGCTGTTCGGGCAGGGCTTCCAGCCGAATGCTGCTGCGCAGCACCCGCGCGGGCGTGCCGGTTTTAAAGCGGCGCAGCGGCAGCCCCAATGCACGCAAGCTGGCAGAAAGGCTGCGCGCGGGGTGCAGGCCGTCAGGCCCGCTTTCATAGTTGCACTCACCTATAAACACCCGGCCGCATAGATAGGTGCCGGTGCACAGCACCACTGCCCCCACCTGGTAAACCGCGCCCAACGCCGTAACCAGCGAAGCCATTTCTCCCCGCTCGTTGGTGCGCAGCTCTACCACCTCGGCCTGTTTAAGCACAAGGCTAGGCTGGCGTTCCAGCGTGTGCTTCATGTAGCGGTGGTAGGCGGCGCGGTCGGCCTGCACACGCAAGCTATGCACCGCCGGGCCTTTGCCGCGGTTGAGCATGCGGCTTTGAATAAATGTGGCATCGGCGGCTTTACCCATTTCGCCCCCCAGCGCATCTACTTCGCGCACCAGGTGGCCCTTGGCCGTGCCCCCCACCGAAGGGTTACAGGGCATGTTGGCCACGGCATCTAGGCTTAGGGTAAACAGCACCGTGCGGCAGCCCAAACGGGCGGCTGCCAGCGCGGCTTCTACACCCGCGTGGCCCGCGCCCACCACGGCTATATCAAATGTTCCGGCATTATATTCCAAGGTTTTTCCCCCATGTAAAACGAACTGGGTTATGATGAATACTTTTGTGTCGTTTCGCTTACAGCCTAAAGGCTGCTTCTATTTGCCCACGCAAAAGGTTTCAAATACTTTATCTACCACTGTGGCAGTAACCCGCTTGCCCACAAGCTCCAGCAGGGCGGCAATGGCACTATCCAAGCAGACCGAAACGGCATCTAGCGTGCTGCCGGCTTGCAGCGCCTGCAAAGCATCGGCCAGGGCGGCACGGCTGCGCAGCAAACAATCCAGCTGGCGGGCGTTGGCCAGCATGGGGGCAGAGGCATCTACCCCCGCAAGGCCCAGCAGCTGCTGCACTGCCTGTTGTAGCTCTTGCAGCCCCTGCCCTGTTTGGGCCGAAATTTCCACAACCTTCGGAAAGATTGTGGAAAGTGTACCGCCGTCGGCCTGCATAGGCAGGTCGCACTTATTCAGCAGCGCCAGGGCGGGTTTGCCCGCCAGGCTTTGTGCAAGGGTACTATCTTGCTCGGTAAGGGGCTGGGAAGCGTCGAACACTGCCAGCACCAGTTGCGCCTGTTCCAACCGTTTGCGGGTGGCCTGCATGCCTAGTTGCTCTATAGCGTCGCCCCCGGTACGCAGCCCGGCGGTATCGGCCAGGCGGAGCGTAACCTCGCCCAGTGTTACGGTTTCTTCCACCACATCGCGGGTGGTGCCGGCAATTTCTGTTACAATGCTGCGGCTTGTGCCGGCCAGCAAATTCATAAGGGACGATTTACCCACATTGGGCCGCCCGGCTATTACGGTATCCACCCCATGGCGCAGCAGCTTGCCCTGGTGGTAGCCGGCCTGCAGGGTAGCCAGTGCACCGTCGGCTGTTTGCAGCTGCCGCAGCATATTCCCGGGGTCGAGCTCTTCAATTTCCTCTTCGGGGAAATCTACCCAGGCGGCCAGGTGGGCGGCTTGGGCCAGCAGAGTATCTGCAACTGCCATAATTTCGCGGTAAAGCCGGCCGTCCTTCAGTGCCAGTGCTGCGGCGTTGGCCTGGCGGCTTTGGCCGGCTATCAGTTCGCCCACCGCTTCGGCTTGGTCCAGGCTGAGCTTGCCCGAAAGAAAGGCACGCTTGGTAAATTCCCCCGCCTGGGCGGGCTGGGCTCCGGCGGCTATGCAGGCCTGCAGCAGCCTTTGAATAATATAGGGACTGCCATGTAAGCTAAGCTCGGCCATATCCTCGCCGGTGTAGCTGCGGGGGGCGTGGTACAGGGTAAGAATAGCTTCGTCAAAATCGCCCTCAGTATCGAACACCCGGCCTAAACAGCCACGAAAACCAGGCAGCCGGCATAGGTCTTGCCCCGGGTTGCTGGGGCGAAAGACCTTTCCGGCCACCTTGTGTGCCTGGCTGCCCGAAAGCCGCACCAGAGCGATAGCCCCCCCAAAACCTGTGGAAAGGGCACAGATGGTTGCCTGCTGGGAATTCATAGGTACACCTCAAAGCCACGACTGTTGGGAAATAGAAATTGCTTTATACGGGAAGTTCAATTTTCTTACCCTTTTCGTCCACCTCGTAAAAACGGCGGCCCTTGCCAAGGTTTAAAATAAAAATTTCACGCACCACCGGCAGGTCGTCGCCAAAATGGCGTTTAGGGAAGGAAAGCAGCTGGCTGGGGCCCAGGCCCACAACAAAGGCCGCGTTGCTTTCGTACATGGTAAGTAAACGGTAGGGAATGTTAAAATCGCGGTTGCCATCGTTGAGCTGCAGGCCGGTGGCGTATACCGTAAGGGTAACTTCCTTAGAGGTTTTGGCCACCTGCTTAGCTTTGGCGGAACGCTGCAGCCGCTCGCCGAATAGTGCGCTCACAATAAGGTACACCGCCGCTATTAGAGAAATAGCCCCTGTAAAAAAGCTGCGCTGGAAGAGAAAGGGCATGGCCAGCAGTGCAAAAAAACCAAAGAATGCAGAACCCCACATGGCACGCCGCCCGCCGGGCCGGTTGGCCGCGGCTACCCGCATGGCCTCGTAAACATCCTCATACCCCAGTGTAAAGCGCGTAGTAAATACCGGTGTTTCCCCCTCGAAGGAAATGGAGGGCGCTTTCTCGGGTCGACTTCTGTTTCTGTTGAATAATCCCACTTTTATACCCCCAGTTAAAATTGTGCAGTATTATGTGGTGCTAAATATCCAGGTTCTTTACATAGCGGGCGTTGGTTTCAATAAACTCGCGCCGGGGGGCCACTTTATCGCCCATTAAAATAGTAAAAATCTCGTCGGCGGCGGCTGCATCCTCCATGCTCACCCGAAGAATTGTACGGTTCTCGGGGTTCATGGTGGTTTCCCAAAGCTGGTCGGGGTTCATTTCACCAAGGCCCTTATAGCGCTGCACTTCGCAGCGTTCGCCGCCCGGTGCAAGCTCGCGGATATAAATATCGCGCTCTTTGTCTGAAAAGGCGTAGCGCACCTGGCGGCTGCGGCTAATTTTATATAGCGGCGGCTGGGCAATGTAGATATGTCCGTTTTCTACCAGCGGGCGCATAAAGCGGAAGAAAAAGGTAAGCAACAGCGTGCGGATATGGCTGCCGTCTACATCGGCGTCGGCCATGATAATCACCTTACCGTAGCGCAGACGGGTAAGGTCAAATTCTT
>CAYYOY010000205.1:0-3706 GCA_964473265.1 uncultured Oscillospiraceae bacterium | reverse complement strand
CGTCCATTTGGGTCATCATTACATCTAACAGCAAAAGGTCGGGTTTTTCGGCTTCATATTTTTCAATGGCTTGGGTTCCATTCTGTGCAACAATGGGGGTATAGCCCTCTTTAATGGTGTATTCCTCCAAAATAGAGGTAATCTGCTTGTTATCGTCCACAATTAAAAGTTTCAGCGCGCACACCCCCTAAATATTATTTTATTATACCATGCAATTGTGGCCTTTTTGTGTTTTGCCCTATTTTTTAGCGTCCCCCACGCTCTCTAATGATAGATTTGAAAACTCCCTTACAGGGGTATACTAATAACAGATTTACAATAGGGAGGCATTCCACTTTGCATGAGGTAATTATTGTAGGCAACGGCCCGGCCGGTATTTCGGCAGCGCTTTATACCCAACGGGCGGGCATTGCTACTACTATCATAGGCAAAGACAGCGGCGCGTTGGCCAAAGCAGATGTAATAGAAAACTACTACGGCTTTGAAAACCCAATAACCGGGCAACAGCTTATTTCAGTAGGCATAGCCCAGGCCCAACGGCTGGGCGTGCGCATGCTTCAGGACGAAGTTGTGAGCATTGGCTTTGAAGATACGCTTACTGTAAAAGCGGCAGGCGGGCAGCACAAAGCCACCTGCGTGATACTGGCAACCGGAGCGGGGCGCACCACCCCTAAAATTAAGGGAGTAGAGGCCTTTGAAGGCAAGGGTGTTAGCTATTGTGCGGTGTGCGACGCCTTTTTCTATAAAGGGAAAGATGTTGCCGTGCTGGGCTGCTGCGATTATGCGCTTTCTGAAGCTATGGAGCTTTTGCCCATTGCAAAGTCTGTCACTGTTATAACCAACGGTGCTAAAACTACCGCTAACTTCCCCCCGGAAATGAAGGTAATACCCACCCCAATTACCGCCCTTACCGGTTCTGCTACGTTGGAGAGCGTGCAGTTTCAGGATGGCTCCAACATTGCGGTATCGGGTGTGTTTGTAGCAATGGGCGTGGCGGGCAGCAGCGAGCTTGCCAAAAAGTTGGGCGCAGAGGTAAACGGCCGCAACATTGTGGTGGATGAAAACATGGCTACCAACATCCCGGGTTTGTATGCCGCCGGCGATTGCACAGGTGGCATGCTGCAGATAGCCAAAGCTGTTTACGAGGGCGCAAAGGCCGGCACCGAGGTGGTAAGATATATTAGAAAAGCAGGCAAAGCAAATAGCCAGCCGAGTTAAGAACTGCAAAGGAGGCAAGACATCCAAAGCCCTTGCCCGCCGGTGCGGGTTTCTGTAGCGGTGTTTCCACCTGGCTTTTGATGTGGAAAAATGCAAGAAGTGTGGCAAATGTGTTAAATTTTGCCCGGGCAAAGCCCTAATGCTTGAATAATACTCACTGCCATTTTATAATAGGGGTAATTCAAACGAGAAATTGAGGAATGGCATGGAGTATATTTTATCGTTTTTAGAAGGCATTATCACTTTTATTTCTCCCTGTTTGCTGCCCATGCTGCCCGTTTATATTTCTTACTTTGCGGGGCAGGGAACGCAGGATAAACAGCAGCGCACGTTGAAAAACGCCCTGGGCTTTGTGCTGGGGTTTACCGTGGTCTTTGTGCTGCTGGGGGCATTTGCCGGTAGTGTAGGGCGGTTTTTAATGCAATACCAAACGGCCTTTAATGCGGTTGGCGGCAGCATAGTGGTGCTGTTTGGGCTAAATTTTATGGAGATTATTCGCATTCCGTGGCTTAGCACCAGCAGGCAAATGCGCATAAAAACCTTGAACATGGGCTTTTTTAGCTCGGTGCTGTTTGGTGTTATTTTTTCAATTGGCTGGACGCCCTGTGTGGGTGCATTCCTTGGTTCGGCACTCGTGCTGGCCGCCCAAAGCGGGGAAAGCCTGCGGGGCATTCTTATGCTACTTTGCTTTTCGCTGGGCCTGGGTATACCGTTTGTGGCCAGCGCCCTGCTAATTGATAGGCTAAAGGGCACCTTTGATTTTATTAAAAAGCATTACAGGGTTATCAACTTGTTTGCGGGTGGCCTGCTGGTTGTGGTGGGCATTTTAATGGCAACGGGCATGATGGGCTATTTCCTTTCGCTGCTAACATTTTAGGGGGGCATACGGATGAATGGGAAAATAAAAACTTTGCTTGGCATAGGCGCTCTCGCCTTGCTATTGGCCATTGCAGTGTTTGTTTACAACAGGCTTTCGGAAGGATTTGAGCCGCAATTGCCCTTTGACCTTGCCGAAAGTTCGGCAGGCAGCCTACCGCCCGAGCAGAGCTCGCAAGAGCAAGAAGCGGTTGCCGCGCCCGATTTTACAGCCTACGACGGTGACGGCAACGAGGTGAAACTTTCGCAGTATTTTGGCAAGCCCATTGTACTGAATTTCTGGGCCTCTTGGTGCCCGCCCTGCAAGAGCGAAATGCCCCATTTTAACAAGGTGTATGGCGAAATGCAGGACGAAGTACTATTTTTAATGGTAGACCTGGTAGACGGCAGGCAGGAAACACAGGAAAAAGGCCAAAAGTATATTGACGACAATGGCTTTACCTTTCTGGTGCTCTTTGATTTAGACCAGAACGCAGCCTATACCTACGGCATACGTTCTATTCCTACAACGCTGTTTATCGATAAAGAAGGCAACGTTGCTGCAGGGCTGCAGGGTGCAATGGACGAAGAAACCCTGCGCAGAGGCATCGACCTAATAAAATAACAAAACCGGCGCTGTGCATGCAACAGCGCCGGTTTATCTATACAAGAAACTTGCCCCAGGCCGCCACTAGGCGGTTTTTTATGTGCTACTGCCCAAAAGCCGGATGCTGCAATGGTTT
This sequence comes from uncultured Oscillospiraceae bacterium, assembly GCA_964473265.1. Taxonomy (GTDB): domain Bacteria; phylum Bacillota; class Clostridia; order Oscillospirales; family Ruminococcaceae; genus Heteroruminococcus. Next base: position 890 of record CAYYOY010000205.1, on the reverse strand, counting down.
GCAATGCCATTTTCAGGCGGTGACCACAGCAACGGGGCATAGGGTGCTTCGCCCTGTGTGGGGGTGGCAACTGTTCTGCCTTCGGGCAGGGCCAGCGTTAATAAAGGGCTCGGCTAAAACACCTCCTTGGTAAGCCAAAAAGCGTGTGGGCGGTTAGCACAGCCATGGTGGTTTTTAATGGGAACTCTTGTTTATACTAATGTTAGTGTACCTGCCCGGCACACCCCGGGCCACGAAATACACTATAGAAAGGAGCCAATATGGAACGCAAAGTAATTTTGTATATTGCCGTAAGCTTGGATGGCTTTATTGCCGACCCAAACGGCGGTGTGGGCTGGCTTAGCGGCGAGGATGAAAGCTATACCGGAGATTTTGGCTACGGTGAATTTATTGATACAATAGACACCGTTGTTTTGGGCATGACCACCTACCGCCAAATTGCAACCGAGCTTTCGCCCGGCAACTGGCCCTACAGCGGCATGCAAAGCTATGTGCTCACCCACCAGCCGCAGCAAGATACCCATGAAATTGCCTTTGTAAACGAGGATGTATGCACCTTGGTAGAGCGCCTAAAAACCCAAAGCGGCAAACATATTTGGATATGCGGCGGCACAGGCATTGTAACCCCGCTGATAAAAACCAATTTGATTGATGAGTACCATATTACAATTATTCCGGTGCTGCTGGGTGGCGGTGTTGGGCTTTTTGTGGAGGAGCATGTGCCTATTCCACTAAAGCTGCTGGGCACCCATGCAGAAAACGGCATGGTGCAAATACTCTATGGTAGACGATAACCCGCCTGTGGTTACCACTTCACGGCCTGCTTACTTAGAAAAGCAGTGGTTTACTTGGTTTTTTTTGTTAAGCTAGGGCTTTTATAAAGCGTTCCA
>CAYYOY010000204.1:0-3784 GCA_964473265.1 uncultured Oscillospiraceae bacterium | reverse complement strand
TGCTGGAATTCATTTCGGCCCGCAGGGTTTCAATGTGGACTTGCCCGGCACCGATGGAAAAGCTGCGCACCTTTATACCGGATGCCTGCTCGTAGGCGGCGGCCATTTGGGTAAACTGCGCGGCGTTTTCACCCTTGGAATTGTAAATATACAACTCGGCCACGCCCGAAGCACTGCCGGACGTACTGCTCGAGCTGCTGCCTTCTCCGCTGGTGCAGCCGGCCAGTAAGGTAAGGCAAAGCGTGGCTGCCAGCAGGAGAGTAAAATATTTTTTCATTTTGGTTCCTCCTTGCAAGATGCAAATGTTAATATTAGTAATGTGCAAAGGAAAGGTTTTCATACATTTAAGGGCTTAAGCAGGCTTTTGCTTGCCTGTGCAGGCGCAATCTTGTATAATAATTGCAAAACCATGCGAAAGGATACAACATGATACATACGTTTACAAACAACAACCGCCACTTTGTGCTGGATACCTACAGCGGGGCTGTGCATGTGGTGGATGAAATGGTGGCCCGCATGCTGGCGCTGCTCACTCCGCCCCTGCCGGCCCATTGCCCGGACGAGCTGTTGCGCCAGCTTGCTGCCGAATACACTGCCGAGCAGCTTACAGCGGCTTACCAGGAGCTGTACACCCTGCAGCAAGAGCAGCTGCTCTTTGCGCCCGATAGCTACGGCACGCTGGCCGAAAACCTGGGCGAGGCGCCTGTAAAGGCCATGTGCCTGCACATAGCGCACGATTGCAACCTGCGCTGTAAATATTGCTTTGCCGCCACCGGCCATTTTGGTGGCGGCCGCACGCTTATGGACGCTGAAACTGCCCGCAAAGCGGTGGATTTTCTGGTGCAGCATTCGGCGGGCAGGCACAACCTGGAACTAGACTTTTTTGGCGGCGAGCCCATGCTGGGCTTTGACGTAGTGCGCCAGACGGTGGAATATGCCCGCAGCCTGGAAGCCCAGGCAGGTAAACGCTTCCGCTTCACCATAACCACAAACTGCATGCTGCTAGACGATGATAGTATTTCCTTTATTAATAAAGAGATGTCGAACGTGGTGCTTTCGCTGGATGGCCGACCGGGCGTAAACGATGCCATGCGCATTTGCCCCGACGGCAGCGGCAGCTATGAAGCGGTGGTGGAAAACTGCCGCCGTCTGCTGGAACACCGCGGTTACCGCGATTATTATGTCCGCGGCACCTTTACCAAATGGAACCTCGATTTTGCCGAGGATGTACTGCACCTGGCCAACCAAGGCTTCGACCAGCTTTCCATTGAGCCGGCAATCTGCCCCAGCGAACGCCCCTATGCACTTACAGAAGCCGACCTACCGGTTATTTTTGCCGAATACGATAGGCTTGCCGAGCGCATGGCCAACCCCCGCCCAGGCGACAAGCCTTTTAATTTTTTCCACTTTATGCTTGATTTAAACCAAGGCCCCTGCGCGGTGAAGCGGCTGCGTGGCTGCGGCAGCGGCAACGAATATGTAGCTATTACCCCCGAGGGCGATATTTACCCCTGCCACCAGTTTGTAGGCATTGAAGAATACCGCATGGGCAACCTGCACGAGGGCAGTTTTAACCCTACGCTCAAGGCCGACTTTGCCCGCGCCTCGGTATACGATAAACCCGATTGTGCAGGTTGCTGGGCCAAATTTTACTGTAGCGGTGGCTGCAACGCCAACAACTATCTCTATGCCGGCAACATCCGCAAGCCACATACCCTGGCCTGTGAGCTCGAGAAAAAACGCATAGAGTGCGCCATAGCCCTGCAGGCAGCGCAGCAAGAGGCCGCCTGCGGTGTTTAGGGCAAATGTATAGGTAAATGCTAAAGGCTTGGCGACCACCAAAATGGGTTATACTTGTTATAATGAGTAAACCTGCGTCAACCCCTTGTAAACATGCCGCTTGTGCTTGACAAACCCCCGCAAGGTCTATATAATTGTTCTGTGACGGTTTTCGCCGCAAAACAACATAACGGGTTGTTTGAAAAACTAATGGCAAGCGGCACAGCACCACCCTTATACCCAATGGGAGGCATAGCCGTGAAGCTGGATATAACCCAAGTTTTTGAAAACCCCGGAGAATGTTTGCAGCGGGAAGTTTTGGCCGACCTTACCGAGGTTGCGCTGTGGGGCGAAAAGCCCTTTCCACAGCCGCTACCCGTTTTGGTTACAGCCGCCAACCGTGCCGGTGTAGTTACCATAACCCTTGCTTGTAGCACAACCCTGCGCCTTACTTGCGACCGTTGCTTGGAAGCCTTTCAGCAGCCCTTTACGCTGGAAAGCAGCCACACGGCGGTGCGGGAATTGTTTGGCAAGGATGAGGACGAGTTTGTGGTGTTGCCCGACGGTGTGCTGGACGTAGACCAGCTTGCCATCACCGACATTGTGCTGGCGCTTCCTTACCGCAAGCTTTGCAGCGAGGAATGCAAGGGCCTGTGCCCGATATGTGGCTGCAACCGCAACCACACCCCCTGCAATTGCATGGCCCCCGCTATAGACCCCAGGCTTTCCGCCCTGGATAACATTACGTTTTAGGAGGATGTACTTCAAATGGCAGTACCGAAGAGAAAGGTTTCCAGAACCCGTAGAGATAAACGTCGCTCCAATGTTTGGAAGTTGAGCGCTCCCGCTTTCTCCAAGTGCACCCAGTGCGGCGAGCTTAAGCTGCCCCACAGAGTTTGCGGCAGCTGCGGCTACTACAAAGGCAAAGAAGTTATTTCCCACGCTTCCAACTAGGCTTACACCCGTTAGCTTATGAAAGGCTGTTGCAAAGTGCAGGCAACCGCCGGCCGCCTGCACAAATTGCCCTTCTGCGGGGAATTTGGCAGGTAGGCTGCGTACCGCCCACGCTTGCAGCAGCTTCTTTATTTGTGTAAGCCGTAAGGCAGGTGGACAACATGAGCAAAAACAACTCTTCCTCACAGCAGCAGTTGGCGGTAGAAATTATGGAACAGGCGCATCGCTACTACCCAAACCTTCGCACTACTAAACAGAGAATTTTAATTCTTACTTTTGTATTTGCCGGCCTGGTTTTATTAGACAGGCTTGGCAGTCTGTTGCTTTTGCAGTTAAGCCCCTGGGCTGTATTGCTTAGCCTGTTTATGCCATCACTTATTATAAGCTGCCTGTGCCTGGGCGTTGGCTCTATGCGCTGGGTGGGTGCCTTGGACGGCTTATATACGATTTTCCAAGTGCTGCGCATTTTATCTGGCTGGCAGCTTTTAAACGCCGTGGGCCAAACGTTTGTAGTTCTTGCGCTTTTTAATGCGGTGTATCTACTAGGCCTTTCCGTGTATTTATTGCTTGCCCCCTCGGCTAAGGAATATTACGAGGCAATGGCAGACGTGCAAAGGGAATACCGCCGCCGCTCACGTGAGCTGCGCTAAGTACATTCCGCCATCATTCCCCGGCTCCGGCAACGCTCTATGGGGTGTTGTTGGGGCTTGTTTGTTGGCAAAGTTGAAATAGCCTAAAACCTACGGGGTGTAATATATGTCTGTAGAAATACAAAGTGTAGTAGAATACAGCCCGGCGGCCAAGGCCGGCATTGCCTGTGGGCACACGCTTGTGGCCATAGACGGCCATGCCATTGCCGACCTGCTCGATTACCGTTTTTATGCCACAGAAGCCAAGCTGCAGCTGGAGCTTCGGGATGAACAAGGCAAGCCCTACACCACCGAAATTATAAAAGGCCGGTATGATGACCTGGGGCTTACCTTTGCCAGCTACCTAATGGACCAAAAGCATTCCTGTAAAAACAAGTGTATCTTTTGCTTCATTGACCAGC
>CAYYOY010000203.1:0-3789 GCA_964473265.1 uncultured Oscillospiraceae bacterium | reverse complement strand
CCTGTGGCTTGGCAGCTATGGTTGCATGTCAACCAGGCTACAAGCCGCAGGCCCGAACAGTTTACAAGCTTATTTGCCGGGCCAAAGCGTGCAGGCAGCTACATGCGTAAATTTGGCAAAGTTCAATTTACCCTTTGCTGGGAATATATTTCCATAGAATGTATTCTTAAAGCCGTAATGATTAAAGCTGCAAAAAAGAAGCAATAAAATGTTGTGTAAGCTGTGTGGAAAGTGTTATAATAATGACAAGGGCAGCAAAGCCGGCTGCGCCGGCTGCATGCCCTTTGCGGTGTACAGGCCTTGGGCCTGTTGGTATAGAGATAAACTTTGAAGGCCGCTTACAATGCTTACCGCGGCCCCGGGGCGGTGCCGCAGTGGGTTTATATGCCGGTATTCAAAACTACATAGGTGAGGTTAGCTATGGACATTTTTGTGGTAATTAGCCTGCTGGGGGGCCTGGCACTGTTCCTTTACGGTATGAATATGCTGGGAACAGGGCTAGAAAAAATTTCGGGTGGTAGGCTGGAACAAATATTAGAAAAACTTACAAATAATATTTTAACGGCTGTACTGCTGGGTGCTGCGGTAACGGCAGCGGTGCAGTCTTCCTCTGCTACTACGGTTATTGTGGTGGGCTTGGTAAATGCTCGTATGCTCAAGCTACGCCAGGCCATTGGTGTTATTATGGGGGCCAACATTGGTACCACCATTACAGCCCATATTTTACGTCTTACCGATATTACAGCAGATAGCCTGTTGCTCAAGCTTTTAAAGCCCACTACGCTGGCTCCCATGCTGGCAGTTGTGGGCATACTTATGTTTATGCTCTGCAAACGTAGCCAGCAGCGCGATATCGGCCAGTTGCTGCTGGGCTTTGGTATATTGTTTACGGGTATGTTCCAGATGGAAGCGGCTGTACGCCCGCTGCGCGAGCTACCGGCCTTTTCCGAGCTTTTCGCCACTCTTTCCAACCCTATCCTTGGGGTGTTGGCGGGTGCGCTGGTAACGGCTATTATACAATCTTCCTCGGCTTCGGTGGGTATATTGCAGGCGCTTTCCTCCACAGGGGCTATTACCTATGCCTCGGCATTTCCCATTATTATGGGCCAAAATATTGGCACCTGTATTACGCCAATTCTGGCCAGTATTGGTGCCTCGCGCAATGCCAAACGAGCTGCAGTGGTGCACTTAACCTTTAATATTCTGGGCACGGTTGTGTTTTTAGCCGCAACCTACGCCTACCAAAGCCTAGTGGGTTTCTCCTTTTGGCAGGATGCTATCGATAAAGGCGGCATTGCAAACTTCCACACAATTTTTAACGTGGTGGTTACCCTGCTGCTAATCCCCTTTGCCGGCCTGCTGCAAAAGCTGGCCTGCTATGTAATAAAATCGGACAAGCTTCAGGAAGAAAACCCCGAGATGCTGCTGGGCCTAGACGACCGTTTAATGATATCCCCCGGTTTGGCGGTGGAACACAGCCGCAATGCTGTGGTGCGTATGTCGGCTCTGGCTATGGAAAACTTTAATATGGTAACGCGCCTTGTGCAAAACTACGACCCCAAGTTGGTTGAACGCATTCAGGAAAATGAGTTTACTTTGAATAAACTTGAGGATAGGCTGGAGGGCTATTTGCTAAAGCTTTCGCAAAAAGAGCTCAGCGATATTGAAAGCCGCGATATTTCTGAAATGCTGCACTCCATGTGGGAATTTGAGCGTATAGGCGACCAAATTATTAATATTATGGAAAACGTGCAGGATATTCACAACGCCGGCAGCGGTTTTTCAGAAAAGGCGCTTAACGAGCTGGATGTGCTGTGCAAGGCTGTGGAAGAGGTTTTGGATATGGCCGCGCGTGCCTACACAAACAACGACCAGCAGCTGGCCCTGCGCATAGAGCCGCTGGAACAGGTGATCGACCGCCTGGAAGACAGCCTGAAAACCCAGCATATTGCCCGGCTGCGGGCAGGCCACTGCACGGTGGATGTAGCCTTCCCCTTTATGGAGGTGCTTTCCAACCTAGAGAAAATTTCCGATAACTGCTCCAGTTTGGGTGTATATATCATAGGCTCTTACAAAGAGAAAATAGGCGAAAGCTTTGATGCACATGAATATCTGCACACCATTCACCGCTCGCAAAGCGGCGAATATGTAGGCCTGTATGCCGAATATAGAGCAAAATATTTTAGCCTGTTGCCCTCGTAAGCTGTAAGGTTTGCACAGGGGCGGGGTATGCGAATTCTGCGCGGCCCATGAGGGGAATTCCTGGGTAGGGAATTCCCCTCATGGGCCGCAGCCGCCGCAGGCGGCTATAAACCCACCTAGGCAAATTGCCGTACGGCAATTTGCCTAGGTGGGTTTATGCAGAATTCGCCACCCCGCCCTTAGCACATGGGCTACGTTTCGTTGCTACCGGGCAGTAGACGGCGTAGGCGCTCCCACAGGGTAGGGGGTTCTACCACTGGGCGCGCAGGTGCGTCGCTGGCGGCCGCAAGATACTGCGTGGCCACCACAATGCCGGCAATGGAATATTCCACACGCCCCACCACGCTGCCGGCCTGAACCGGTGCAGAAAGATACGGTGGCAAAAACACACGGCGTTCCACCCCACCGCCCTCGCCCTTGGCTACCGTAAAGCCCTCAAAAGGTGTGGGCACAAGGGCTAGGCTTTCCACCTCGCCGCCTGCTACCGCAATACTTTCGTAGCCCTCGGGTAGCTTGGGGGAAATACGCTCAAACAATGGAAAGCATTGGTTATAAAGGTATTTGTGAATATCCCAATCATCCGAGGCACTTAACGTTACCACAATAAGGCGCACACCGTCCCGTTCGGCTGCCGAAACCAGGCACCGGCCAGATTTTTTGGTAAACCCGGTTTTTACACCAATCGTGCCGGGAAATTCCCGCAGTAGCCGGTTGTGGTTGCTTAGCGTGCGTTTATAGGGCGGGTTGCCATATTCCAGTTGCATGGTTTTAGAACCGCAAATAGCCGCAAAGTTCTCGTTGGCAAGTGCCTGCCGGGCCATTTGCGCCATATCGTAGGCGGTGGAATAGTGGTTTGGTCCGTCCAGGCCCGAGGGTGTTTCAAACGAAGTGTTTTGCAACCCCATTTGTTGTGCCCGCTGGTTCATTAGTGCTACAAAGGCCTTTTCGCTGCCGGCAATTTTTGCGGCAGCAGCCCCGGCAGCATCGTTGCCTGAAGCCAACAGCATACCGGCAGCCAGTATACGAAGCGTTACGGTATCGCCCTTTTGCAGCCCCATAGAACTGCCCTCTACCAAAATAGCCTTTTCATCCACAATAAAGGGTTTGTCAAGGTCGGGCTGTTCCAGTGTAATAAGCGCCGTCATAATTTTGGTGGTGGAAGCCATTGGCAGCCGCTCATCGGCATTTTGCCAAAAGGCAATGCGGCCGGTGCCGGCCTCTAGCACAATGGCAGCCTTGGCACCCACGCTTCCCCCCTGCCAAAGCGCCTGGGGCGCGGCACACACAGCCGGTGTGCAAAGCATTGCCACCAGCAGCAGGCAGAAAAGTCGCTTCATAGTTGCACCCCTTTGCAGGTTTTTGCGGCGGTTTGCACCGCTGCATATGCTTTTCCCGGCAGGCTTCTTAACACCCAAGCCGTCAAAATCTTTACATTCTATTCTCTTTTGCTTTGCTTTATACCCATGCCAATGCCACGCCCTACCCAAACATAGGCATGGGGCAATGTCCACGGCGTACCAGTGTTTTCGGCAATAAAAAAAGCCCTTCGCCGGTTTGGCGAAGAGCTTAGATGGTTTTATATGCTGG
>CAYYOY010000202.1:0-3796 GCA_964473265.1 uncultured Oscillospiraceae bacterium | reverse complement strand
TACTTTTCATAGGCTGCTCCGTTCAGGCTGTAAGCCGGATGAAAATTTCCTCCAGGCTGGGGGCTACCAATTGCATACCCAGCAGGCAGCCGCCGGTGGCCGCCACAGTGCGGAAAATTTGCTCGCGCACATCCACACCCGGTTCACAAAGCACTTCCCATGCCGTGCAGGCTTCGGCCTGCTCTGCGGGTGTAATTTCCACAATGCCATGAATTGCACGCAGTGCCTCGGGCGCAACGCCCCGGGCCAACAGGCGCAGGCGGTTACCCCCGCGATAGGTTTGCTCCAGCTGGGTGGGGGTAGCGTCGGCCACCACTGTGCCTTGCTTCAAAATGACCATACGGCTGCATACCGAGGCAATTTCCGATAATATATGCGAACTGATGAGTATGCTCATGCCCTCGCTGCTAAGCTGCCCCACCAGGCTGCGCACCTCTAGCATTTGCTGTGGGTCGAGCCCCACGGTGGGCTCGTCCAGCACCAACAGAGAAGGGCTGCCCACCAGTGCCTGCGCAATGCCCACCCGCTGCCGGTAGCCCTTGGAAAGATGCCCCTGTAGCCGGCCCTTTACGTCGGCAATGTTGGCCAGGCCGCAAACACGGTCTATTTCTGCCGCCGTTTGCGCCGGGGGAATGCTCTTTACGCCGCAAACAAAATGCAGCTGTTCCTCTACCGTCATATCCAGGTAAAGAGGAGGAATTTCCGGCAGGTAGCCAAGCCTGGCCCGCGCGGTTTTGGCGCCGTCGCTCTGTAAATCGCACCCAGCCATGCGCACGCTGCCGGCAGTGGGGGCCAGCAGGCCGGTAATTAGCTTCATAGTGGTAGACTTACCCGCACCGTTGGGGCCCAGCAGGCCCACCACTTCGCCGGGGGCCACCGCAAAGCTGATATTTTCCACGCCCTTGTTGGCGCTGTAAAGCTTGCATACACCTGTTAGCTCCAGCATAGCGTCCCTCCGCAAACTAGTATGTTACCATTGTACTGCATTTTGGTGTTGCTTGCAACCGGCAATTGCAGCAGGTGCAACACCAGCCCCGTTTGCGCAAAATGGCTGCATTTTAACGGGTTACTCCAGTTAAAATGCAGCCATAGCAAAGGTTGTGTGTTGGCCTACCGGGGCTCTAGGCCGTGCAGCTCAAACAGGGCTATTAGGTTGCCCTGAATAATTTTTTTAGCCAACAGCTCACGGAATTTTACCGTTTTGGCCTTGCCCTGCCCACGAAGGCTATCTAACTCGGCGGCGGCCTGCTGCTGGCTGGCCAGCAGGGCTTCAAAGGCATTTTCAAAGGCGGCCAGCCGGGCAATGGCCTGGCCGGTGCAGCCGGCAGGCGTTTGGGTTACTGCGGCGGGCGCTACCGTGTAGCTGCCGTCTGGTAGGGGGGCTGTAAGCCTAGGCATACTATTTCTCCTTACGGGCGTGCGAACAGTGCCACTATGTTTTGCATTTCTTGGGGAATATTGATACCCTGCGGGCAATGTTCAGCGCATTGGCCACAGCCTGTGCAGGCTGAAGCCTTTTGATTATCCGGCATGAAGTAGTAGCTTTCCTTGCTGCCGAACATGTAAAAATGGTTGTAGTACTTTATGCAAGTAGGAATATTCACCCCGCAAGGGCAGGGCATGCAATAGCCGCAGGCCGTGCAATCTATTTTCGTGCGGGCTAAAAAGCCCCGGCGTGCAGCGTCTATGGTCGCCAGCTCCTGGGGTGTCATAGCGTTGGGGGTGGCAATATCTGAAACTGCCAAGTTTTCTTCCAGCTGCTGCAGGGTGTTCATGCCGCTAAGGGCAAGGCTAACAGCGGGGTGGTTATACACCCATTTCAGTGCCAGCTGCGCGGGGGTTAGGCTGCTGCCCAATTTTGCAAAAACCTCCACCACTTCGTCCGGTAGCGTGCCGGCCAGCTTGCCGCCTCGCAGCGGCTCCATAATAATGATACCCAAACCCTTGGCGGCGGCATATTCCAGCCCCGCCAGCCCGGCCTGGTAGTCTTCATCCATGTAGTTATATTGTATCTGGCAGAAGCCCCAATCGTAGCAGTCTACAATTTCGGCGAAGTGCTCGCCTTTATCGTGGAAAGAAAAACCGGCGTGTTTAATACGGCCGTCGGCCTTAGCGGCATCTAAAAACTCTAAAATACCCAGGCTTTTCAGCTTATTCCACAAGCCAATGCTCAGCGAATGCACGAGATAAAAATCGATATGGTCGGTTTCCAGCCGGGCCAGCTGCTCGGCGAGCAGTTTGTCCATATCTCCACGGGTTTGCACCAACCAGCTGGGCAGCTTGGTGGCAAGGTGAACCTTCTCGCGGTAGCCGTCACGCAACAGCTTGCCCACAAAGGGCTCGCTGGCACCGGGCTGCGCCATGCCGGTGCCGTGGTAGGGGTAGGCGGTGTCTATGTAGTTTACCCCACTGTCAATGGCTTTGCGCACCAGCGGCAGAGCCTTTTCTTCGTCGATGTCGGCCGGGTTACCGCCTGCCAGCAGTGGCAGACGCATGCAGCCAAAGCCCAGCACCGAAACCTTTTCGTTGGTTTTACCACAAATTCTGTATTGCATGCCAATTCCTCCTTGACCACATATGGGCAGCCGCGTCCGGCGGCTTGCAACTGCCAATAGTATACCAGCTTTTTCCTTACACTACAAGAAAAGTTTGGGTCTGCTGTGGCTTTTTTGCATACATTCCAACATTTTATATTTGACCAGAAGTTGTGTTTACATTATATTTGTTTTATATCTATTTACCAAAAAGGAAGGTAGCATGAAGCGAATTTTAATTTTTGCGCTCATTCTTACATTTACACTTACAGCCTGCAGCCCTCGTACGCCGGTGGAAAACCCAGGTACGTCATCCCAGCCCCCGCAACAAGAAAGCTCCTCGACCCCAGCACCCGTTAAACCCACCACACCCTACGCTTTGGAACGCCTTACCCCCGAGCAACAGGCTCTTTACTTAAAAATGGCAAGCGGTGAAATTACCCCCGAAAAGCCCTACCTTTTTGAGGAAGATATTACCTACGATGATATTTGGCAGCCCATTGCCCTTTACGCCGAAAACAACAAAACCCTAAAATGGCGCAACCTGGGCTATTTTGCACAATACGACGAAAAAGGCGAAAAGCTCATTGGCATTTCGGCCGCCCCACGGCTCGACAACAAGGGTAAGGATGCTCAAATGGCCGCCGCCTTTGATGCAGCAATGGACGAAATACTGCCCAAGCTGCCGCAAAACGCCGACGATTATACTAAAATTAAAGCCATTGCCGAGTTTTTGGTGGGCCATGTTTCCTACCTGCATGAAGCCGACCCCAACAACAATGTAGATTACAGCAGCCTTACCCCCGAGCTGCGGCAATACTGCTTGGAAGCAGAACTCGACTATGGTGCCCTGGTAAACGGCAAGGCAATTTGCAGCGGCTATGCTTCGGCCTTTCAGTATCTGGCCGAGCAGTTAGGTGTTTATAGTCTTTTTATAAATGGCGATATTGCGGCTACCAACGGGGGCCATGGCTGGAACATGGTGTGGCTGGAGGGCAACTGGTACCATGTGGATGTAACCTGGATGGACAACAACGACGGCGTGACAAACTACGATTACTTTCTGGCCTCGGATGAAGAAATGCTGCGCACCCATGCCAACTTCCGCTGGAGCTCTGCTGGCCTGAATGAATTCGCCGCTTTTGCCTTGCCCAAGGCCAGCCAAGCTGGGAAAAGGCTATTTAACAAGTAAACCCAACCAAGCGGCCAAGGCAACGCGCCTTGGCCACTTTCGCATGTATATACAAAAAAGACGCTGCAAC
>CAYYOY010000201.1:0-3808 GCA_964473265.1 uncultured Oscillospiraceae bacterium | reverse complement strand
TGTTTTTGTTTCATGATGCTTCTTTCCTTTTGATGAATTTTACAATGGCAGCCACCGTTTGCCCTTGCTGCTGCTCGGCGGTAATGCTGGGGGTACCATCGCCCTTTTGTGCACCGTAGTTACCAAACTGGGCATGGTTGCCGCCTGCAATTTCCACCACGTTTTCGGTGTAGGTAATTTTGCTTTTGTCTAGCACCATATCTTCGCTGCCATAAATGGTTAGCGCACGGGCAACAGGAAAATCGCCATAGAGGTAGGCCCCCAGTAGAACCAGCCCCTCCACAGCATCCGGGTGCTGCGAAGCATAGCTGCTGGCCATAGCCCCACCCAGCGAATGTCCACCAATATACCAGTGTTGAATATCGGGCAGGGCATTCAACACGCTGTCGGCGGCATTTGGGTTAAACACCGCCAGATGAAAGGGCATTTCCACCAGCACGCAGGTAACGCCCTGCTGTCGCAGCTGTTCTAACAAGGGCAAATAGGCGCTGTGTTCTACCTTGCCGCCCGGGTAAAAGATAAGGCCGGTTTCACCCGGTACAGAAGGCGAAAGGATGGTGAAATTACTTTCTGTTCGGATGGTGGGGTTCTCCATAACGGCAAGGGCGATATCGTCTGCTTTATAATAGTTGGAAACATAGAGAAGAAAGCCCACCCCGGCAATAAGCAGTAGGCAGGCGAGGGCAATGGATATAATTTTAACCCATTTTTTCATAAGGTACAGGCTCCTCATTTTTTAAGTTAAGGTATGCAAATGGCATATTGCTCTGTATAAACCAGCCTGCCGCCTATTCCCTCGGAACGCATTAAGCTCATGGCATTTACCTTGGTGCTGAAGGGCTGGCCCAGTAGCACCTTGCGGTCGGGCTCGGTTTGCAGCACCGCCTCGCGGGCCAGAGTAACATGCGGGGAGAAGCGGCGGCTTTCCAGCACAAAGCCCTGTGCAGCCAGATTGCGAGCAAGGTTGGCTTGCAGTTCTGTAAGTGCATGGTTTTGGGCAAGGCCAACCCACCAAATATCGCCGCCCTCACGCCTGAAGCGGCCCACATTGTCAAAGGCCAATTCCATGGGCGTAATAGGTGTATCGTCCATGGCGTGGCACACCGCCGCCAGCCGGTTGGGGGCAATTTCCCCCAGAAATGCCAAGGTTAGGTGCAGGTTTTCAGGCAGGGAAAAGTTCCCCCGGCCCAGCTCTTGCAGACGCTGCTGTATAGCAAGTATATTCTGCTTGGTGGCTTGGTTAAAGTTAATGGCAATAAAAAGCCGCATGTTATTCCCCCTGCACAATGGCAATTAAGGCAGTGGTAAAGCGCTCGTCCTGCTGGGTGGTGCGCTTGGGCGGGCCTTTAAGCCTGCCGCCGCCGCTGCGAATTTTCTTGGCAATATGGCGCGCCATGAGCAAGCTATCGATAGTATCGGGGGTGTATTCCATGCCGTCCTGGTGCAAAATGCGCGCGCCACGTGCCAGGCACATGGCAGCCAGGCCGTAATCTTGCGTTATTACAAGGTCGCCTTGCTGCACAAGGTTTACCAGAGCGAAATCTACACTATCGGCACCCTTTGAAAAGACCAGTGTTTTGGCACCGGCCTTTTCAAAGCGATGAGAAGTATCGCATAAAATTAGGCATTCCAAGCCGAAACGTTTTGCCACGGCAGTGGCTTCGTCCACCACAGGGCAGCCGTCGGCGTCAATTAGTATTCGCATAGCTTGTCCTTTTGGGGGTTCTCCTTAAAGATGTATTTTAAGTTTGCTTCTGCTTTTATCCTCCCCCAATCGTACCCCATACAACCCTTAAATTCAATAGGGAAAAGGTAAATTTTCGCGTGAAACTGCCTTCGGCCCCTAAAAATAAGAAAGCGTAAGCTCAAAACAAAGCTTACGCCTTCGCCGCAGTTACCATTGTTGTTATACTGATATTAACAAAAAGCAACTTGCGCGTATACTCCAATAGTAGATAATAGGGGAGAGCGCAAAGGGAAATAGCCTAGCAGATAAAGCGGCAACGCAAAGCGCACGTGCAATTACCAAACAGCGAGATAACCTGCCCAATAACCACCAGTGTAAAAATCTTTGCAAAACCGCTTTGCTTGTTGCATGCTACAAAGCTTCCATTTTGTGCACCTTAGAGAGCAACCCTGTAAAAATTATAAGCCCGATAATGAGGGTAACGCCCATGCCGATTAAGCGCGCCGTGTTTGCATATTGAGGGAAAAGCGACAGGATATTGCCAAAAGGAGCAATTAACAAGAAGGATGTAACAACTGTGGCCACCATCGATTTTCTCCAAAAGCCCACACGCACAGAAACCAGCCCTACGGATGCGGCAAGCAGTGCAGAAATGCCCGTTGTGGTAAGCAGCTCCGGCATGCTGGATGCGGTAAACAGTTTCGGCATAATGCCAAATGTGTTTGATATGGCTGCAAACATGCCAATAGCCAAAAGGTTGCATACCATTACGCCAATTACGGTAAAGAGAAACACAAGGCTGCATTTAGCAAACAGAATTTTGCTTCTGCTTTGAGGATACGAAAAAAGCAGCACTGCACGTTTGCCTGTATATTCTTCTACGGTGAATTTTGTATGCATAACCGCAGATAAAACACTGAAAGCGGCTACAAACAGGATGGAGATGAGCGAGATAAAGTTGCCCCAATTTCCAAACATAGTAATATCTACAGAAGATGGCATAGCACCGTCCAATTGTTCAAGCTGCGGGATATAGGCTGTTAAAAAGCAAAAACCAAACCCGAAAATAAAAATACCCAGGCATGCCCAAAGATACGTGCTAAGTTTGTTTTTGGCTAGCTCTAATTTCATTAGTTTCAACATGGTTATCTTCCTCCGCTCATTTTTGTAATCAAATAATCTTCAAGGGAATTCTCGTACTCGTTTATTAGGGCATTCATATCAGATACAAGCACCAAACTGCCCTTTGCAATAACAGCAACTCTTTCCACCGTTTGCGCCACCTCGCTTAAAATGTGGCTGGAGAGCAGAATGGTCATGCCTTCATTTTTCAGCGCAACAAACAGTTCTCGCATTTCTCGAATGGCAACAGGGTCAAGGCCGTTGATAGGTTCATCTAGCAGTAGCACCTTGGGTTTATGAATAATGCTCCGCGCAATAGCCAACCGTTGGCGCATGCCAAGCGAAAACTTTGCTACCGGCTTGCTGCCTACACTGCCAAGGCCAACCCGTTCTAGCGTTTCTCCTATATCGGCGCTTTTACTCATGTACGAAAGATGAATGGATAAGTTTTCGCCAGCCGAGAGGTGTTCATAAAAGGTGGGCACTTCAATTAAACTACCAATGTTAGCGAGCACCGTGTTTCTATCCTGCCAGGCGTTTTTTCCAAAGACATACGCGCCACCTTCTGTCGGCTCTATAAGGCCGGCAATCAGCTTTAAAAGCGTTGTTTTTCCTGCCCCATTTGCGCCGAGTATACCATAAATTTCGCCCTGCCCAACCTCAATTTCCAAATGCTTTAGCACGGCATTTCGGTCGAATTCCTTGCAGAGACCTTTTGTCTGCACTGCACATTGCTGCTTCATAATTTCCTCCTGTTATTATACCGACGTTTGGTATGTATATTATTAAAAAATATCTGCCATTCAAGGCAGGCTATTTTTCTTATGAATTAATCAATGACCCAGGCGTTCTATCATTCTAATCATTTCATCATCAAACAATTCAATGTTCAGAGTTTTTGTCATTTGCTTAAAAAACATGCATTTTTCATATAATTCCTGCCGCGAGCAGCGAAACACAAGCGGGTTAAGCCAAACATTGATAAGCAGTGCGAGCACC
>CAYYOY010000200.1:0-3873 GCA_964473265.1 uncultured Oscillospiraceae bacterium | reverse complement strand
GTAACCATGGCGGCCACCGAGTCGATTACCACTACGTCAATGGCACCCGAGCGCACCAGCGCTTCGCAAATTTCCAGCGCCTGTTCGCCGGTATCGGGCTGCGAAACCAGCAGCGAATCAATATCTACACCCAGAGCCTTGGCATATACAGGGTCGAGGGCATGTTCTACGTCGATAAATACGGCTGCGCCACCGGCCTTTTGGGCTTCGGCCACCACATGCAGCGCCACAGTGGTTTTACCGGAAGATTCCGGCCCGTAGATTTCAATAATTCTGCCACGCGGCACGCCGCCAATGCCCAGCGCCAAATCCAGCGCGATAGACCCTGTATGTATGGCCTCTACATTCAAAGCGCCCGCCTGGCCCAGCTTCATAACGGCGCCTTTGCCGAACTGTTTTTCTATCTGCCCCAGGGCAGTTTCAAGCGCCTTGAGCTTGTCCGACATTACCCCACCTCATTTCATGAAATACAATACCCATTATATAGGAATATCGGGGGAAAAACAAGCATAATGTTGTGAAGTGCCTGCCTGGACGAGCCCGCTGGCCGCCTGCTCCAAAAAAATGTTCCTGCGGGCATCCGGTAGGGCACAGTCAAATTGCTATGGAATAATCCATAAAAATATACACATTTTACAGATTATTTTGTAGCTGTTGACAATCTTGGGCGGCTATGCTTTACTAAAAGGGAGGAATTCCCTTTTAGTTTTGCACACAGGCCATCACAGCCTGGGCCACTGCATCGGCCACGCCGGGGTGGAAGGGGCTGGGCAAAATGCAGCCGGGAGAAAGCTCTTCGAGCGACACCAAGCTTGCAATGGCGTGGGCCGCAGCAATTTTCATCTCCTGCGTAATGGCCTTGGCCCCGGCTGCCAGCGCCCCCTTAAAAATGCCTGGGAAGGCCAGCAGGTTGTTAATTTGGTTGGGGTAATCGGAACGTCCTGTGCCTACCACGGCAGCCCCTGCCGCCAGCGCCTCTTGGGGCAGAATTTCGGGCGTGGGGTTGGCCATGGGGAACAAAATGGGTGCCGCCGCCATGGTAGCCACCATTTCGCCTGTTACCAGGTTGGGGCGGGAAACACCTATAAAAATATCGGCGCCGCGCAGTGCATCGGCCAGCTTGCCGGTTTGCCGCTGTAGGTTGGTTTGCAGGGCAATTTGCTGTTGGGCAGGGTTGAGGCTCTCGTCCCCCGCACAGACTATGCCATTGATATCGCAAAGGGTTATTTCGCCCAGCCCCATAGCCAGCAGCTGTTTGGCTATGGCAATGCCGGCCGCACCCGCCCCATTGATGACAATGCGCACGCCGGAAGCATCTCGCTCTGTAACCTTACAGGCGTTCATTACAGCGGCGGCGGCCACAATGGCTGTGCCATGCTGGTCGTCGTGAAAGATGGGAATATCACAAATAGCCTGCAGGCGCTCTTCTATTTCAAAACAGCGGGGGGCCGAAATATCTTCCAGATTAACGCCGCCAAAGCTTTTGGAAAGCAGGGCAATGGTGCGCACAAGCTCGTCGGTGTCTTGTGTGTCAATACATAGTGGGAAAGCGTCTACCCCTGCAAAGGCCTTAAACAGGGCGCACTTGCCTTCCATTACCGGCATGGCAGCCGCCGGGCCAATGTTGCCAAGCCCCAGCACGGCACTGCCGTCGGTTATGACGGCCACCATGTGCGAACGCCTGGTAAGCGCAAAGCTTTTGTTGTAATCTTCGGCTATGGCCAGGCAGGGCTCGGCCACGCCGGGCGTGTAGGCCAGGCTTAGCTCCTGCCGGTTGGTAAGCGGCACACGGGGCACCACCTCTATTTTCCCCTGCCATTCATAGTGCTGCTGCAAAGCCTGTCGGCGAATATCTTCCATGGTTTGTTCCCCTTTGGTTTATGTTTTCTTTCATTGTAGCGGCAGGCTGTCCGGCTGTCAAATAGAGACAAGCCGGCATCTTCCGGGGCAATACCGGGCAGCTTTAACCTGCACGGTTGCATATACACGGGTATGGCAGGCCAATAGGCCGCCGTTTCCAAAAACAAAGGAGGATTGGACATGATACATACCATTGCTCTCAACCCGGCAATTGACCGCACCGTGGTAATTGAGAATTTTACGCTGGGCGGGGTAAACCGCATTCTTTCGCAACGCACCGACCCTGCCGGCAAGGGTGTAAATGTTGCAATTACCATTAAAAGCCTTGGGGGGCGCAGCCGTTGCCTTGGCATTTTGGGTGGAAGCGGGGGCAGCTTTATTGCAAGCTGCCTGGACGAGCTTGGCATTGAAAACAACTTTGTAATGGTGCGGGAAGAAACCCGTGTAAACCTAAAGGTGGCCGACCCTATTGCCAAAACCACTACCGACATTAACCAGCAGGGCCACCCGGTGGAAGCTTTTGCGCTAGAACGTGTCTTTCAAAAGTTGATGGCCGGGCTCTCGCCCGATGATATTGTGGTGCTTTCGGGCAGTTTGCCGGTAGGCGCCCCGCCAGACACCTACCGCCGCTGGATAACCGCCTGCAAGCAAAAGCAGGCCCGTGTGGTGCTGGATACCGAGGGCGAGCCCTTTCAGTACGGTTTGGAGGCCGCACCCTTCTGCATAAAACCCAACCGGGCTGAACTGGGTAAGCTGCTGGGGCGCGAGCTGAACACGTTGGAAGAAATTGTGCAGGCAGCCCGCGAGCTACTGGATACAGGTATACAACATGTGGTAATTTCCATGAGTGCAGACGGTGCCGTGTTTGCCACGAAAGATAAAATTTTGCGTGCCGAGGGCCTGCCGGTTGCAGTGCGCAACACCGTTGGCACAGGCGATGCCCTGGCGGCCTCGCTGGCACTTTCTTTCGAGCGCCAGCATTCGGTAGCCGAGCGCATTAGCTGGGCCATTGCCACCAGTGCTGCCAAGGCGCAGTGCGAGGGTACACAGCCTGCCAGGCTAGAGGATGTACGCCCGCTGGTGGAACAAGTGCGTTTTTACGAAATATAAGCTTACTTGTAAACTCAAAGCGTCCACCGCCCGTTTCTGGGCGGTGGACGCTTTTACATGCTGGTGGCAGGCTGTAACGCGAAGGTAGCAGTTTGCATTTATAATTTTTTATTATTTTTAGTACCCCCAATAAACATGCCTCCTATTAAATAGGAAGTTATTTGCCAAGTTTTCGTTGCCTTAGCAACGCGGCAAGCATTGGTTTTACTGGACAAGCAAGGCAGGGCTGTTGCCTGGGTAATCTATTTGTGGTATGATTTGTAACGAATGCAATAAAACTACAATTTTGCGGCACAGTATATGTGAACGCCTGCAAGGTGGTGCAAAGCTTGAAGATTAATACCGACGACGTTGTACTTGCAAGCGGCGGCGATAAAGAGGCCTTTGGCCGTATTTACGACGCGGTTGCAACCGACCTTTACCGCTTTGCACTCTATACCCTTGGCAACCCGCAAGACGCCGAGGACGTTGTAAGCGAAACCTTTATAGAAGCCTATAAAAGCATTCCCACGCTGCGCAAGCCCGAAAGCTTTAAGCCCTGGATTATGCGCATTGTGTCTATCCGCTGCAAACGCAGGATAGCCGGCTATATTCAAACCCGCAACCAAACCCAGCCCGAGCCTTTAGAAGAACCCGCCACTAACGACGACGGCCACACGCTACGCGCCGAGCTGCAGCTGGCACTGGACGCACTAAAGCCCGACGAACGTGAAGTTGTGGTGCTTTCGGTGCTGGGGGGCTATACCGCACGCGAAATTGCCCAAATTCTTGCCTGCCCCCAGGGCACAGTAAGCTCTAAGCTGCATCGTTCATTAAAAAAATTAAAAACAATGTTAGAATAAATATTCTGGAAAGTAGCACCTGCAAATGGATGGCCATAACAACAACTTTGACAGCCTGAAA
>CAYYOY010000199.1:0-3878 GCA_964473265.1 uncultured Oscillospiraceae bacterium | reverse complement strand
CGGCCAACACTGTAAGCAACTGCAGCATAGGGGCAAGGTCGTCCCGGCAAAGGCAGCTCACCGGCGAATGCAGGTAGCGGCAGGGCAGCGAAAGTGCCAGCACCCGCGCGCCGCCGCCGGCCGTTTGGGTATGCCGGCTTTCGTTTCCGCCATACACCCCCTGCTTGCACTGGCAGGGAATATTTTTTTCGGCAGCCAGGCCCAGCGCCTCGCGCAGCAGGCCGGAATCGTATACCGTGCCTTTATCCATGAAGCTGAACACCCCACCCTTGCCCAACGCACACACCGTGCGTGTGGCTTCGGTGCCGAAAATATCGCCAGCGGTGGTGGTTTCCACCACCACCGAAATATCGGGTTGCAGGCGGTGGGCAGCTACGGCAGCACCCGCGCCGCCGGTTTCTTCCTGCACGGTGAATACAATTTCTACGTCATAGGGCAGGTCGGCCTTCAGCAGTTCCAGCAGCAGGGCACAACCGGCGCGGTTATCCAGTGCCGGGGCACAAATAAGGCTGCCCATTTCGCGCCATCTGCGGGCAAAGGCGGCAGTTTGGCCGGGGCGCACCAGCTCCAGCGCCTGCTGGCGGCTTTGCGCACCAATGTCTATATATAAATCTTCCGTTTTGGGCATGCTTTTCTTTTCTTCGGGCGAAAGCAGGTGCAGCGGCTTCATGCCGATAACCCCCGTAAGGCCGCCCAGCTCTACCGGGCGGCCCAGCAGCACGGCATTTTCAATGCCGCCCACCTGGGTAAAACGCAGCAGGCCCTTATCGTTGGCTCCTGTTACCACCAGGCCCACCTCGTCCATGTGGGCCGAGAACATTAGGCGCTTGGGGGCGCGTTGCGCGCCCTTTTTATGCACAAACAGGTTGCCCAGAGCATCGGTTTCGCATTCGCCGTAGGGCTTGGCCAGCTCGGCAATAGCGGTGCGTACGGCGTCTTCATCCCCCGAAACACCGGGAACAGAGCAAAGCTTTTGCAGCAGTTCTAGCACACGCAACCCTCCTCTATAGCAGCCGCCAGCAGTGCGGCTGTGGCCTCGATATCTTTTATGAGTATTAGTTCCGAGGGGGTGTGCATATTGCGCAGGGGAATAGAAAGCAGCGCGGTGGTTACCCCTTGGCAAGTGATGGCAATTTGGTCGGCATCGGTGCCGGTTTTGCCGCCCATAACCTCCACCCCATAAGGAATGCCCCGCACCTTAGCCAGCGCCTCCAGCCGAGTAGTAAGGGCGCGGTTAAGAATGGCCGCCGCCCCCAACTGCACGCCGCTGCCCAGCGCAAAGCACTTTTGCTCGGGCAGGCCGGGCGCGTCGCCAAAGGTTACGTCCACGGCAATGCAGCACTTGGGCTGCAGAATGTAAGCGGCGGTTTTGGCCCCTTGGCCGCCAACTTCCTCCATGGAAGAAAGCACCAGCGCACAATTCAGGCCGTAATCCTTCCCCTGCAGCTGCTGTGCTGCGGCAATAATGGCTGCACAGCCTGCACGGTCGTCCAGCGCGGGGGCAGTGAAAAAGCCTCCGGCAAGGGCGCGGGCGGGGGCATCGTAGGTAATGGCGTCGCCGGGGCGTATTGTTTCAAGCGCTTCTTTGTGGGAAAGGCCGGTATCCAGCAACATATCTTCCAGCTTTTGGGGCTTGTCCTTAGTGGCATCGGTTTGCAGGTGGGGCGGCACGGCCACACCCACCGCGGGAATGGGGCCGCCTGCGGTGTGGATTAAAAAGGCACAGCCGGGCAGCAGGCGGGTATCTACCCCGCCGCAGTTGCTCACCCGCACAAAGCCGCCCTCGCAAACAGCCGTTACAACCAGGCCCACTTGGTCGAAATGGGCTTCCAGCATAAGGGTGGGCCGGCCTTCTTGCCAGGGGTGCACCCGGCAAATTAGGCTACCCAGGGGGGTGGTTTCCACACTGCCCAGGGGTTCCAGCAGCTTGGCGGCCTGGGCTGCCACGCCTGCTTCCTGCCCCGGAATACCGGGGGCGGTGCAAAGGGTTTCGAGAATGGTTTGAAGTTCCACAGTGGTATTTCTCCTTGCTTTTTACACTTACAGGCTACCTACAAGCTCTTTGAAGTGCCTACCCCGGGCCTCAAAATTCGGGTAGAAATCGAAGCTGGCACAGGCCGGCGAAAGGGTTACCACTTCGCCGGGGCGGGCGGCATGGGCGGCCTTTTGCACGGCATCGGGCAGGTCTTTGGCTTGGATGATTTGCAGACGCGCGGGGTCGAAACCCGCAAAGCTGCGCACGGTATCTTCAATTTTTTGTGCGGTTTGGCCCATAAGAATGAGCACCCGTGCCTTTTCAATGAGCTTGGGGGCAAGCGGCAGGAAGGGAATTTGTTTATCGTACCCCCCCGCAATTACTACAAGCGGCACCGAAAAGCTGTTGAGCCCGGCAATGGTGCGGGTGGGCGAGGTAGCAATAGAATCGTTATACCAACGAACGCCGCTAATTTCACGCACAAATTCAATGCGGTGCTCTACCCCCTGGAACTGCTGGGCCAACTGGCGGATTGCCTGGGGGGGCACAATACCCCATACCGCCGAAATAGCCGCAAGGAAGTTTTCCACATTGTGCAGGCCGGGGATGCGAATATCCTGCGTGGTCATAATTTTGGTTACGGCATCGCCATGGGCCATATAAATGCCGCCGTCGTCGGTGGCAAAGGCCCCACGGCGTGGGGGGGTGGTGCGGGAAAATTCCATCAATTCGCCCCGCACCTGCCCGGCAAAGCCGTGGGTAACGGCGTTGTCGGCATTGAGCACGGTGCGCGAAAAGGCGTTTTGGTGGGTGTAGATATTGCGCTTGGCGTCTATATATTCTTCCATGCTGGCGTGTATATCCAGGTGGTTGGGCGAAAGATTGGTTACCACGGCAATATCGGGGCTTTGGCGCATAGAAATTAGCTGAAAGCTGGAAAGCTCCACCACGGCAAAATCGTCCTGCTGTATTTCTTCTACAATAGGCAGCAGCGCACGCCCAATGTTGCCCCCAAGGTGCACCCGGCGGCCGGTGGAACGCAGCATTTCGGCAATGAGGGTGGTGGTGGTGGTTTTGCCGTCTGAACCCGTTACGCCTATTATTTTACAGGGGCACAGTTGAAAGAAAAGCTCCATTTCGCTGGTGAGCACACGGCCGGCTTCGCGGGCCTGCAGCAGCTGGGGGGTATAGTAGGGCAAGCCTGGGGTGCGGATGATGATATCGCCCTCTAAATGCTCTAGGTATTCTTGCCCCAGGCAAAGCTTTACGCCATTTGCCTCTAGGCTTTCGCAAAGGCTGCCCAGCTGCTCGCGGCTGCGTTTATCGCAGGCCGTTACCACCGCGCCCTTGGAAGCCAGCATGGTGATAACCTCGGTGTTGCTTACGCCAATGCCTATTACGTTTACACGTTTACCGCGTATACCTTCAAAAAAAGACACTACCCTGCTGTCCATAGCTTTCCTCCAGAATGAAAAATCATATAACATATATTATACGTCGCCGGCGGTAAAATATCAACGAAAAAAGGCGGCAGCAGGCCCGGCGGCCCCCCTGCCGTTATTTTACACCCAATGCCTGAATATGCTTAGAGCGTAAAGCTAGCAAAACGGGAGTGGTGTATGGCGTGCGCCTGTGGTTAAAAAGCGGCTCGGTATTTCAAACCGCCTTTGCGCTTATGCTTTCCAACGCGCTGCTGCAGGCGCTGCAGTTTGCCTACCGCATTTTTTTAAGCAGGGTGTTGGGCGCAGAGGGCATGGGGGTATATCAGCTTATCTTCCCAGCCTATGCCATTATGCAATCGGCTGTGCTTTCGGGGCTTTCGCTGGCTTCTTCCAAGGTTTCGGCCGAGCGTGCCGCCCTGGGCGATTACGCTGAGCGTCAGTTCGTTCTTGCTGGTGCCCGT
>CAYYOY010000198.1:0-3893 GCA_964473265.1 uncultured Oscillospiraceae bacterium | reverse complement strand
TGTGCAGCAGGTGTTTGTGCTGGCCGGCGAGCGCGAAGTAAAAGTGTTTACCAACGGCATGGTGGATGTTTCCGACTTTGTGGATTTTGACGCCAGCCAGCTTGGCATTGTAGAAAAGGTACGCTTCTGCGTGCTGCGCGAAATTTTAGAAAACAGCTCGGACGAAGAAAGCCTAAAGCAACAGCTGCAGGCCCGCATTGACGAGCTTACCCCCAAGCATATTATTCTGGACGATATTTTCGCTACCATCAACTACCTGTGCGGCCTGCACAACGGCATTGGCAACCGCGACGATATCGACCACCTGGGCAACCGGCGTATTCGTTCGGTGGGCGAGCTGCTGCAGAACCAATTCCGCATTGGCTTTACCCGCATGGAGCGTGTCATTCGCGAGCGTATGACCACCCAAGCACAGGATATGGACGTTATCACCCCGCAGGCGCTTATTAACATTCGCCCGGTGGTGGCTTCCATTAAGGAGTTCTTTGGTTCTTCGCCCCTTTCGCAGTTCATGGACCAGACCAACCCGCTGGCCGAGCTTACCCACAAGCGCAGGCTTTCGGCCCTGGGCCCCGGCGGCCTGTCGCGTGACCGCGCCGGCTTTGAAGTGCGCGACGTACACTACAGCCACTACGGCCGCATGTGCCCCATTGAAACGCCGGAAGGCCCCAACATTGGCCTTATCTCTTACCTTGCCACCTTCGCCAAAATTAACGAATACGGCTTTATTGAAGCCCCCTATCGCCGCGTAGATAAAGCTACCGGCTGCGTATTAAACGAAGTGGAATATATGACAGCCGACATTGAGGACGAATACATTGTGGCCCAGGCCAACGAGCTGTTGGACGAGGATGGCCGCTTTGTGCGCGAAAAGGTAAACGTACGCTACCGCGACACCATTCAGGAAGTGGACCGCGCCAAGGTAGACTACATGGACGTTTCGCCCAAGATGGTGGTTTCGGTGGCAACCGCCATGATTCCCTTTTTGGAAAACGACGACGCCAACCGCGCCCTCATGGGCTCGAACATGCAGCGCCAGGCCGTGCCGCTCATCCGTACCGAATCTCCCATTGTGGGCACTGGTATGGAATACAAGGCCGCGGTAGATTCTGGCGTAACGGTTATCTGCCGCAACGATGGCGTTGTGCAGCGTGTAACTGCCAATGAAATTGTAGTTAAAAACAATGAGGGCAAAAACGACACCTACAGCCTTATTAAATTCCTGCGTTCCAACCAGGGCACCTGCATTAATCAGCGCCCGGTGGTTGAAAAAGACGAGGAAGTAAAGGCTGGCCAGGTGTTGGCCGACGGCCCCGCCACCAGCAACGGCGAAATTTCGCTGGGTAAAAATGCCCTTATCGGCTTTATGACCTGGGAAGGCTACAACTACGAAGATGCTGTTCTGCTTAACGAGCGCATGGTGCGCAACGATGTATTCACCTCTATTCATATTGAAGAATACGAAATGGAAGCCCGCGCCACCAAGCTGGGCCCCGAAGAAATTACCCGCGATATTCCCAATGTGGGCGAAGACGTTTTGAAAGAGCTCGACGAACATGGCATTATCCGCGTAGGTGCCGAAGTTCGTGCCGGCGATATTCTGGTAGGCAAGGTTACCCCCAAGGGTGAAACCGAGCTCAACGCAGAAGAACGCCTGCTGCGTGCGATCTTTGGCGAAAAGGCCCGCGAAGTGCGCGATACTTCTCTGCGCGTGCCCCACGGCGAATATGGCATTATTGTGGACGTTAAGGTATTTACCCGCGAAAACTGCGACGAGCTTTCCCCCGGTGTAAACATGGTGGTGCGCTGCTATATTGCCCAGAAGCGTAAAATTTCTGTGGGCGATAAAATGGCAGGCCGCCACGGCAACAAGGGCGTTGTTTCGCGCGTGTTGCCCCAGGAGGATATGCCCTACCTGCCCGACGGCCGCCCGCTGGATATCGTGCTCAACCCCCTGGGCGTGCCCTCGCGTATGAATATTGGCCAGGTGCTGGAAGTACACTTGGGCCGTGCCGCATCCCAGCTGGGCTGGAAGGTAATGACACCCGTATTCGACGGTGCCCGCGAAGCCGATATTCGCGATTGCCTGCGCGAAGCCGGGCTGGATGAAGACGGCAAAACCCTGCTGTACGACGGCCGCACCGGCGAACCCTTTGATAACCGCGTAACGGTGGGCTATATGTACTTCCTTAAGCTGCACCACCTTGTAGACGATAAAATTCACGCCCGTTCCACCGGCCCCTACTCGCTGGTTACCCAGCAGCCGCTGGGCGGTAAGGCGCAGTTCGGCGGCCAGCGCTTCGGCGAAATGGAAGTGTGGGCACTGGAAGCCTACGGCGCTGCCTACACCCTGCAGGAAATTCTCACTGTGAAATCGGACGACGTGGTGGGCCGTGTAAAAACCTTTGAATCGATTGTAAAGGGCCTCAACGTTCCCAAGCCGGGCATTCCTGAATCTTTCAAGGTTCTTATTAAGGAACTGCAGTCGCTGGGCCTGGATATGAAGGTGCTCGACCGCTACAACGAGGAAATTGACCTTAAACAGAACTTTGAAGAGGACGAAAGCATGGGCCTGGCCGTGGTGGATGACATTGACTTCCAGGCAGAATCGGTAGAGGTTTCTTCGGAATTTGCCGGCTTCGCCTTTGAAAACGAAAACGGCGAGCTTCTGGAAGATGAGGAGGAAGCAGACGATGAAGATGCTTTCGCCTTTGCCGAAGAAGAGCTGCTTGCAGATGAATAAATGTGTTTCTTGCCGGCTATAAACCGCCGCACCAACACATTTTAAGAGAATACAGGAGGGCAGTATGGAGTTTAACGTATTTGAATCCATCAAAATAGGCCTTGCCTCCCCCGAACAAATTCGGGAGTGGTCCTACGGTGAGGTTAAAAAGCCTGAAACCATAAACTACCGCACACTCAAGCCCGAGCGGGACGGACTTTTTTGCGAAAAAATCTTTGGGCCCCAAAAGGACTGGGAGTGCTACTGCGGCAAATATAAACGCATCCGCTTTAAGGGCAAGGTTTGCGAGCGTTGCGGCGTAGAAGTTACCCGCGCCAAGGTGCGCCGAGAACGCATGGGCCACATTGAGCTGGCTGCCCCCGTTTCGCACATTTGGTATTTTAAAGGTACCTCTTCGCGCATGGGCTTGCTGCTCAACATGAGCCCCCGCCTGCTGGAAAAGGTGCTGTATTTCGCTTCGTATATCGTAATTGACCCCGGCATTACCAGCCTGAAGAAATATTCGCTGCTCAACGAAAAAGAGTACCGCGAAATGCGCGAAGCCTACGAAGATGAATTCCAGGCCGGCATGGGTGCCGAGGCCATTAAAGCCCTGTTGGCAGAAATGGACC
Organism: uncultured Oscillospiraceae bacterium; assembly: GCA_964473265.1. Classification (GTDB taxonomy): domain Bacteria; phylum Bacillota; class Clostridia; order Oscillospirales; family Ruminococcaceae; genus Heteroruminococcus. The sequence continues at coordinate 539 of CAYYOY010000198.1, read as the reverse complement.
TTGAAGCCCTGGCAATTGAAATTAAAGAAGAGCTCGATAAATCTTCCGGCCAGAAGCGCGCCAAGCTGCTCAAACGGCTAGAGGTTGTAGAAGCTTTCCGCAATTCGGGCAACCGCCCCGAATGGATGATTATGGACGTGCTACCGGTCATCCCGCCTGATATTCGCCCCATGGTGCAGCTGGATGGTGGCCGCTTTGCCACCAGCGACCTTAACGACCTTTACCGCCGGGTGATCAACCGCAACAACCGCCTGAAAAAGCTGCTGGAGCTGGGCGCACCCGATATTATTGTGCGCAACGAAAAGCGCATGCTGCAAGAAGCGGTGGATGCTCTTATTGACAACGGCCGCCGCGGCCGCCCCGTAACCGGGCCCAACAACCGCCCGCTGAAATCGCTTTCCGATATGCTTAAAGGTAAGCAGGGCCGCTTCCGCCAGAACCTGCTGGGCAAGCGCGTGGATTATTCCGGACGTTCGGTTATCGTAGTAGGCCCCGAGCTTAAAATGTACCAGTGTGGCCTGCCCAAGGAAATGGCGCTC
>CAYYOY010000197.1:0-3905 GCA_964473265.1 uncultured Oscillospiraceae bacterium | reverse complement strand
CGTCCTTAAAATACATGCTGTAACCGGCCGCATGCACTTCGGCAGGCAGCCAGATAAATGAGACAAATACAATTGCAACCGCAGTGGCGAGTGAAACCAGTCTTCTCATATGTAGTGTTCCTTTCGAAGGCTTGGGCTATGTCTATATTTGCAAGAATGTTCATAGGTATAATCGCCAGCGGCAGCAGAAACTTGAACAGTTGCTGGCAGAAAAGCTGGCATACTCTTCCACTACGGAGTATAACACAAAACTCTTCCAATTATATGAATAAAATATGAACGCAAAATCGGTAGTTTTTGGTAAAATTTTGGTTCCTCGATTCACCCAGGGCAACTGGCAACAATGGGGCTTTGCCCATGCAAAAAGCCTGCGGCTTGCGCTTAGCAAACCACAGGCTATTGTTTTTTGTGGGGTATGGTTAGTGCTGCATACGGGCCAGACGTTCCCCCTGCGCGAAGGCGTCTTTCAGTTCTTCCACCAGGGGCAGAACCTCTTGAAGGGGGGCGGCTTCCTTGCGGATGTTCCCCTGCACGATACGGCTGATTATAAAATCGTACAGCTGGGAAAGGTTATTCGAAATTTCGTATTTATGGTCCAGCGTGGCCTTCAGGTGGTTGATGATACGCTGGCTTTTCTGCAGCGAAAGGTTCGCGCCCTGAATGTCGTTCTCTTCTATAAAGTATACCGCGCGGTTAAGCTGCTGAATGACTTCATCGTACAATCGCACCACCATTTCACCGGGGGTCATGGTCATAACCGATTGCTCTTTGTATTTGTTGTAGGCATTTACCGACATTGCTTGTCACCTCGTTTACATATTATTTTCACTGTCGAGCCTAGCTAAATTGCGACATAAGCCAAGAGCTTTGTTGGTTCATGCTGGCTCTCATTTTTTCCATGTTGTTAAATTGGTTCCAGTAGCGGGTTTTCTCGGCTTCGTAAGTACGCTTAAGGTTGGTAAGAATGTCGTCTATGTCCTTCATCTGCTTGTAGATGCTGCTGCTGGTATCGGGCACGCCGGGCAGACCAGCCAGCTCTACCAGTGTACCGTTGGAAACAGAGCTCGATTTCGCCGCATGGTCTATAATTTTGTTCATGCGAACCGCAACACCGTTGGTATCGTCGGTAAAGAGCTTTTCAATTTCGTCGCCGCGGGTTTCAATAGCAGCACGCAGCGTGGCTTCGTCTACATTGAGCTTGCCGCCCGATTTATAGTCGCCTGTTTCAATGCCAATGGTGTAGAGTGCCATATCAATGCCGGGCACGCTGCCATAGAGTGCGCCGCGCATTTCACTAAGCAGGTCGTTTATGGTGCTGTCGCTGCGCAGCAGGCCCTTTTGGGCATTTTCTTCCCAGAGCTTAATTTCACTTTCGGTCATTTCCTTTTTCTGCTCGGGGGTAAGCGGGGGGTACTTTTTGTAGGTGGGGTCGGACGTTACGAGCGACTCCATCTTTTCAATCATTTTGTTATATTCATCTACAAAGCCCATAATGCCTTTGTAAATTTTCTCGGTATCGCGTGTGGTGGTAATGCTTTCGCCTGCGGGGGGTGTGCCGGTGCCGTCCCAAGTAACTTTGCTAATTTCAATGGTAAGGCCGTCGAACGAAACATTGTTGCTGCTGCGTTCGGTTTCTACCCCGTTAATGGAAAGAATGGCGTTTTGGCCTTCTACCTCGCTAGAGGTATCGGCCCCGCTCAGGGTAAAAGTAGAAGCACCGAAGAGCTTTTTAAGAGCAGCGCTGCCTGCGGCATCGTCGCCCGAGAACGAGAGAGCGGCTTCCACGCCTTCTATGGTTAGTGCACCGGTTTTGGGGTTTACCGTTACGGTAGCGGCGTCGTTGCCTGCCTGGCTACGGATAGCGTTTTGCAGAGCGTCGGCCAGGTCTTGCATGCTGGCGCCGGGGCCAAGGTCGGCCAAATTAACCGAAGCACCGCCAATATTCACCACGCCAGAGGAAAGGCCGAAATCGGCCAGGGTTTTGTCGGCCAAAATGTTGCTGGCACCGTCGGTAAAGCCAAAGGTTTCGGCCAGGCTACCTGCCGGGGCGGGTACGCTTACATCCTTACCGTTGGTGTTTACAACAATTTTACCGTTCGACATAGCCATGCTTACGCCGGCATTTTGCTCCTTCAGCCCAGTATTAATAAGCTCAAGTACGCGTGCCGTTTCGTAAGGAAGGGGGTTGCCATCGGCATCTTTCGCACTGTTTTCAGGAATATCCACTGTATATGTAGTGCCATCCACCGTAATGGAGAAATTGGTGGCGTCGGGGGGCAGCTGGCTAATAAAGCCGCCGGTAACCTTGCCGGTTTCCAGCATGTTTTTGCCGGCTACGCTGGCCGAGCTGCCTACGCCAAACAAAGAGGTAAGCAGATTGCCGCTTTCCTGCTGCATATCAATTTTTACACCGGCACCGGAACTTTTCGAGGTGATGGTGAATTTATCTTCTGCGGTGGAATAGGCTATTTTAACACCGGCAGCGCTGGAGTTTACGGTGTTAATAACCGTATTAAGCGAAGTTTCGGCGCTAAAGTTAAAGCTGACGCCATTAATAGAAAACTTAAAGCTGTTGCCCGCCAAAGGGGTGTCGAGCGAAAGGTCTTTCAGTGCCAGGCCCAGGGTAACTTTGTTAGACTGGCCGTCTTTTATCCCCAGGGCTTCCAGCCCTGCGGCACTGCCGCGAATGGTAATTTGGCGGTTACTATCGGGTGTAACACCGTCGGCCTTTACAGCGGTAAAGGTAACCTTGCCGCCCGATTCTACTACTTTAATACCGTTGCCAAAAGCATTGGTAATCGATTCTTGCAGCTTTGCAATGGGGTCGGCTGCGGTGGGGTCGAGCACTATGGTTTTCTTTACACCGTCCAGAGTAATATCAATGCTGGGTTGGCCTGCTTGCAGGCTAAAATTGCCGGCAACCTTGCCGTTGGCATACTGGCCCGCTTTCAGGCCCAGCATAGAAAGCCCCAGCTGGCTGCCGTTCAGCACTTCAATGCGGTCTTTTTCATTGGCAGCGGTAATGGCAAATTTGCCGTTTGTAACGCTGGCGGTTGCCTTGTCGCCCAGAGCGGCGTTAATCGTATCCAGCACCTCTTGCTCGGTATTGGTGCCGTTAAGGTCTATGTTTATGGTGTTGCCGTCTATCCGCAGGGTTATGTTTTTATCCAGCTTGGAAAGGTCGAGGTTGCCTGAAAGCTCGGCCGAAGCTGCCGATTGCGAAGAGTAGCTTGTGCTGGTGGCCAGCTGCTTTATGTAGTCTACCGTGGTAGTGCCAGAGGTAGCATTGCTGCCGGCTATTACCTTAAAGGCATCAGATGTACTGGTGGCTGTCATAGTGTTGAAGAAATCGGTAGAAAGCAGGTTGCTTTGGTCCTTCTGGAAGCTTAGAAAGTTTTGCTGGAAGGTGCGCAGGGTGGAGATAACATCGCGATACTGCTGCTGCTTCCATACAAGAACTTGTTTATTTGCATTTTGTTTATTAATTTTTGCTTGGGTGCCAGAAAGCATTTTATCTACCATGCTTTGGGTATCCATGCCAGAAACAAGGCCCGAAAGCCCGCGGCTGGAGCTGGCGCTGTATGAAGTGGAACCACTTACGGTTGCCATGGGTATACCTCCGTTCGTAATGCACGCCGGTAAACAGTGTGCAATAATGTCCTACAATAAAAGTATCGGCCAAAGTGGCTGAAAGTTTAGAAGTTTTCCTGTAAAACCGTAAAGCCGCAAGTGAGAAATACTAGCTTTTGGGGAAAGTTTTGCTTGTGCGCCGCAAAGCGTGTGGAAGGCGCAAAAACTACAAATACTAAAGGGTAAATTAAAATATTATAAAATGGAAAAATTTTCTTTAATTAAATTTTATCGTATTTTTCGCCCAACAACGAAGTATCTTGGCTGGTGCCCAG
>CAYYOY010000196.1:0-3920 GCA_964473265.1 uncultured Oscillospiraceae bacterium | reverse complement strand
CTCTCCCAGCTGAGCTATGGGCCCGAACGTATGTAAACTATACTGCGGGTTTCGCAGCCTGCAGCACACAGGCACCGGCAAACCCGCAGATTATTATAGCAATAAATTTAACCGTTTGCAATATAGCGGGAAACATTGAAATTTGCACTAAACTTTGCTAAAATAACAGAAGCTATTGCTTCTCTTTTATTGGCATAGATTTTTCGGTATTACTAATAAGGTTGAGCAGCGAGGAAGCAAACAGCGGGTATTCCTTGCCCAAGCTTTGCGTGGAAATGGCCAGCGGCTCGTAGCTTTCAAGCGGCAGCATTTCGCGCACCGGCTGCCCAGCGGCAAGCGCTTCGGCATTGGCTTCGGCTATTTGCATGGTAGCATCGGCATAGCGGGCTGCGAGGGTATTGGGTAGCGTAAAAAGACCGGCCTGGTTTTTGGGGTGGGCGCTGTATACTACCCGGAACATGCGGTAGACCGCAGCGGATAAAAACGCCGAAATTTCACCTGTAAGGCTGTCGCAATTGGCTTTAGAAAGCAAATCATACAGAATATTCAGCGAGTTCGCAATAAGCTTTTTATGTAGCGTAGGCATAATGCTGCCGGTAAAGGTGTTTTCCTTACCGGTGGCGGTGGGTTCGGGAATGTCATCCACTGTAAGACGGGTGCCGGTACGGTCGGGCGAGCGGCCAAGTAAATAATCGCAAGATACACCGTAAAAATCGGCACATTTAATTAAAAATTCCAACCCGCATTCGCGTATGCCCTTTTCGTAGTGGGAAAGCAAAGCCTGCGAAATGCCCAGCCGGGCGGAGGCCTCTTTCTGGCTTATGCCTCTTTCCTTGCGCAACAGCGTTAATATTCGGGGAAAATCGGCATTCAAGTCAGCACCTCCTATAAAGCTAATACCCACAGTACAGATAATTATATTATATACTCACCTGTTTGTAAATACGAAATGCAGGGAAATTTGTCTAAAAAAAACTTTACAAGAAGATTTGGTGAAAATGATGAGAAACTACCGCTTACATTTTATACGTCATGGCCTAACCCAGGCCAATAAGCAGGGCTTGTATGTGGGGCGAAGCGACTACGAACTTTGCCAAGAGGGCATACTGGAGCTAGTGGAGCTGAAAACACGGTACGAATATCCGCCGGTAGAGGCAGTTTACACCAGCCCCCTTACCCGCTGTGTACAAACAGCCGGCATTCTCTACCCCGATACCCAACTGGTGCTGGAAGACGGCTTGATAGAGCTAGATTTTGGCGAATTTGAAGGCAAAACCTACGATCACCTTAAAGACGACCCCGATTTCCGCAACTGGATGGAGGATTCCGGCCGCTATGCCCCGCGTGGCGGGGAAGATTGGCAGAGCTTTACCACCCGCATTACCCAGGCGGTGGACGGCATTTTTCGCGATATGCAGCGCGAGCAGGTAGAAGAGGTTGCGGTGGTAACCCACGGCGGTGTTATTATGACCCTTATGGCCACCCTGGGCCTGCCCCGCCGCCCCTTTCCCGAATGGGCCGTGGGCAATGGCCGGGGCTTCACCGTGCTGCTAAACCCGCAGCTTTGGATGCGCGACCAGGCGCTGGAAATTGCCGGATATATGCCGCACGGCGCCACAAGCGCCCGGGTGCCGGCGCAACAGGAGGAATAGCCATGCAGCAGGGGCTGGTGCATCTTTATTACGGCGATGGCAAGGGCAAAACCACCGCAGCTGTGGGCCTTGCGGTGCGCATGGCCGGCCATGGTGGTCGGGTGCTTTTTTGCCAATTCTTGAAAGGGCGGCCCACGGGTGAGCTGCAAAGCCTGCAAACCCTGGGGGTAGAGCTGCTACGCACCCCCGCCGTGCTAAAGTTTTTATATCAAATGAACCAAGAGGAGCAAGCCACCTGCCGTACCCAATGCTGCGAATGCCTGGAGAAAGCGGCAAGCGCAGCGGCTTCAGGCGAATACAGCCTGGTGGTGCTGGACGAGGTGGTAGATGCCCAAACCCTCGGCCTATTGCCGCCCGACACACTGGAAGCACTGCTCGCCCACCGCCACCCCAGCTGCGAGCTGGTGCTTACCGGCCACAGCGCCCCTGAATGGCTGGTGCAGGCGGCAGATTATATCAGCCGCGTTGGGGCCGAAAAACACCCCTACAACACCGGCACCCCTGCCCGCCAGGGTGTGGAATTTTAAGCTAGCCGGCATATACATCATCTTACTTTTTTGCTTGCAGCAATATTAGGAGGAACGGGTTATGACAGACCTACGCGTAACCATTAAACGCGACGCCAAACGTGCCCTTGCTACAGGTTGGGGACGGGCAATTTCTATTTTGCTCATTTTTATGGGGTTGCATTTTCTTTTTCTCTCGCTGGAAAGTGGCGCACAAATGCTCATGAACTTTGATGGCTACAGCTACCCCCACACCTGGGAGGATATGCTGCAGCAGGTAAATGAAACTCCCTGGGTGCTTATGGCTACTACGGCCCTGCTGCTGTTCATACGCTGGTTTTTGCTTACGCCGCTTTCGCTGGGCGCCAAAAGCTGGTATTTAAGCCTTACCGACGGCCAGCCCCTGCCGGTGGGCGAGCTTTTCGTTCCCCTTGGCAACAAGTTGCTGGGCCGTTCCCTGCTGGCCTGGCTGCTGCTGGCCCTGCGCTGGGTTTTCTGGGGGGTATTGTTCACGGTGGTGCCGGCGGGGGTTCTAGGGTATTCCGGCAGTTTGCTGCTGGCGGGGCAAGATACCTCTGCCGCCATTATGGGGCTGGTGCTGGGCAGCGGGCTTACAAGCCTTTCCAGCCTGCTTTTCACCGTGTTTATGGGGCGCTACTTTTTGGTGGGCTATTTGCTTACCACCCGCTACGATATGAAGGCCGGCGAGGCCATACGCCTTTCGGTGCGTTATACCAAGGGCAAGCTGTGGGAACTTTTTATTCTAAAGCTTTCTTTCCTGCCCTGGCTGCTGCTTTGCCTGCTGGTGCTGCCGGTATTTTTTGTGCAGCCCTACATGCAAACCACCTTTGCCATTTACGCCCGCTATTTTATAGAAAGCGGCAAGCGTGGCGAAGCACCCTTTACCCGGGAATTCGGCGCAGCGCAGTAGCCATACTGTTACTATTAAGCGAAAGCCGGATATATCAATTGCAGAACAATTGATATATCCGGCTTTTTTGTTGCCCTGTCCTTTAATTTTAAAGTCAGTCTGTTATTCGATATTCCTGCCAAACAAAACTATTGCCTTCTTGCCATATCTTTTTAAAACTTGAATACTGTTTTGTATCGGTATCGTATTTTAGTACAGGGATAAATTTGCTTATCTGCGTTGTCCCATCTATATAGAAATGGCTTTGTTGATCCCAAAACACTTGATGGTAATTTTCATCCTGGGCTATTGTACAAGTACCCACATGCCCTGCAATAATATCTTTATAAAACCTACCTGTTGTATGCGTATATTTAGAGCAAAAATAATTGTTTTCACATGCCCATTTCCAATACTCACCAGCTTCTTCATCTATACCGGCATGGACAAAGATTTGATTTTCGGTTTCGTAGAAGTATGGCAACTGTTTGAGCCAGTTGATAAGTTCAGCATGGTTTTTTTCAATTTCCAATTGAACTTCTTTGCCAACTTCTATTATAAAGGAGTAATCATCATTGCATGCTTGTCGTTTATACAATACAGTTTCCATCACGCTTTGGGGAACAAAGCTTTTTACAGTGTTAAATTCCCTATCGGCTTTTAACCATTCATACTTCCAAATATCATTAGGGGGGCATGTGAGATAATCTATAAACATTTGCTCGTGATTTCCCATAAGTGCATAAACTTGGGCTGGATACGCTTGTGTAAGCTCTTTTATCTTACATAAAGTTTTAAAGCTATCCATCCCATAATCTATGTAGTCGCCGCAAAATATTATTTTATTATTCT
>CAYYOY010000195.1:0-3946 GCA_964473265.1 uncultured Oscillospiraceae bacterium | reverse complement strand
GGGGGTTATGTCGCGCCGTAAGGCCGAGGCCTTGGTAGCAGAGGGCCGGGTGACGGTAAACGGCCGACCGGCCCGGCTTGGCCACCCCGTAAACCCCCGTAAGGATATTATTGCCATAGACGGCGAGCGCGTTGTGTTTGAAAAGCGCAAAACCAATTACTACATAGCCCTGCATAAACCCCGGGGATATGTGACCACCACCAGCGACGAGTTGGGCCGCAAGTGCGTAACCCAACTGCTGGCCGATATTCCCGCTCGGCTATACCCTGTTGGCCGGCTGGATAGAATTAGCGAAGGCCTACTGCTGCTTACCAACGACGGCAAATTTGCCAACCATATTATGCATCCCAGCCACCATGTTAGCAAAACCTACCGTGTAACGGTGGCCTCGGACGTTACCGACGAAATGGCAGCTGCTCTTTCAGCCGGTGTAGATATTGGCGAGGGCGAAACCACTCTGCCTTGCCAGGTGCTTATTTTAACCAAAGAACCCGGGCGTGTAGTGCTGCAGATGACCATTCACGAAGGCCGCAACCGCCAAATTCGCCGTATGTGCGAAGCCCTGGGCCTAAATGTGCTGCGTCTGCGGCGCATTGCCATAGGCCCTGTTAAGCTGGGTATGCTGCCCCCCGGCAAATGGCGCGAGCTTACCCCCAGCGAGGTTGCTTCTCTTACCCGAATTTAACTGTTTAAGAATAAAAGCTAGTAGCAAACCACAGGGTAACCGGCTTGGTTGCCCTGGTTGTTTATTTACACTTGCATGCAGGAGGAACCGTATGTTTACCATAAAACCAGAGTACCAGCCCGCAGTGGTAGAGGCCCTTTGCCAGCACGAAGGGTTGCCCTTTGCCCCCGGTTGCTTTGCGGTTTTTCGCCAAGACGATGGCCAGCAAACCGGCTGGGCCGTGTTTTGGATGGATAACTATAAAGTAGAGGTGCGCGGCCTTTCACACTGCCCACCCGACCAGGCCGACCTGCTGCTGCGCGCCGGCCTGCATGCCGCGCGCTGCCGCGCCTGTACCGCCTTTTGGTTTTCGCAAAGCTTTTGGCAGCAGCGAAGCGAGCAGCTTGCACCGCTGGGCTACCAGATGCAAGAAACGGCGATGGATGAATTTTTCCGCCCCTGTTCCTCTTGCCCGCCACAGTAACCTTATGGGTAAACAGCTGCACTACAAAACCGGCTGGCTGGTATATTTTACATGGAAAAGAGCAGGCAAATTCCCCCGGGGGAATCTGCCTGCTCTTTTTATAGTACCTACGGCGGCTTTAGAACGCCCGCTGCCGGTTTTGTTGTGGTGGGGTTATATGTATCGCTCTCATCCTAAAAAGGACTAGGGCATTAAATAATCTACCACCTGGGTTTGGCGGCCGCCTTGCAAGTAAACCCGTGGCACACGCTGCCCTACCCTGCAAGCACATTCGTAATGAATGGTACCCGTCTGCCGGGCCATTTCGGCCAAGCTGCAACCGTGTGTCCCTTTGCTATCTACCACGGTAACCACATCGCCTTCCTGCACACCGGGAATATCGGTAACATCCAGCAGCAGCTGGTCCATGCATACACGCCCCAATACGGGCGCAGGCCGGCCGTGCACCAGCATGCAGCCCTTGCCGCTTAGCGTACGGCTGTAGCCATCGGCATAGCCAATGGCTACCGTGGCCACCCGGCGGGGGTTGGGTGCTGTGTAGGTGCGGCCGTAGCTAAGCTGGTCGCCGGGCAAAATATCTTGCAGCATGGTAACGGTGGTATAGAGCGCAAGGGCAGGCTGCAGCACGGGCTGGCCCTCGCGTTGCTCGCAGGGTTCCAAGCCGTAAATGGCAATGCCTGCGCGCACCATGTCTAGGTGCATTTCGGGGTAGCGCAGCGCCGCGGCAGAATTGCAGCAGTGCCGCAGGCCGGGCGAAACCCCTTGCTGTTGCAAAGCTTCACATATCTTTATAAAGCCGGTAAACTGCGTTTGGGAATAGGCAACGGCATCGGAGCCAACTTCGTCGGCACTGGCAAAATGGGTGTAGATGCCGGTAGCCTGCAACCAAGGGCTGGTGGCAAGCTCAAGCAGCTGGGGCAAGGTTTGGGGCGAGCGTATATCAAACCCCAGGCGGTGCATGCCGGTATCCAGCTTCCAGTGGCAGTCTATACGCTGTCCGGCAGCAGCTGCCGCCTGCATCAACGCCTGTCCATAAGAATAGGAATGAATGGTTTGCGTAAGGCCATGGCCTGCCAAGAGAAACACATATTCCACAGGCGTAGGCCCGAAAATAAGAATTGGCAGCTTGAGCTCTGCACCGCGCAGCCGTAGCGCTTCTTCCAAATTGGAAACACCCAACCAGGCAGCACCGGCCTGTGCCAGCGTCTGCGCTACGGGGATATCGCCATGGCCGTAGGCGTTGGCCTTTACCACCGCCATCAGGCTACTGCCGGCAGCGAGCTGGCCTTGAAGGGCGCGGGCATTATGGGCAATGCAGTCAAGGTCAATTTCCGCCCAGGTACGGCGCAAAAAATCCATGCATTATTCCCCTCCCGGTTGGTTTTGGGTGGAAGCTGTTTTACGGCGCTCGGCTAGCAGATTAGGTACAAACACCAGGGTAGCTACTATGGCTATTATTACGCAAAACCAAATATAGCTATGCATACCAAAGCGTTCAATAATTAAACCGCCAAACAAGTTGCCCGGCACACAGCCCACGCCCACTGAAGCCGCAATAGCAAGTGTGCAGGCCGTAGCGGTTAGGTGTGGGGGCGTAATTTTGGCTATATATTCGGTAAACACCCGCAGGTACGTTCCTACAAACAAAGAATGGAACACTTGCGTTACAAGCAGCAAACGAATATCTCCCGGCAGCAGCAGTAAGGCAAAGCGGGTTACCGCCAGTATATTAAACAAAAAATATGCGGTGGTAAGGCTGCACTTGCCATGCTGCAGAATACGGCCGACAACCAGCATAACAACAAACTCCAAGCCCGAACCTATAAAAATAGCCAGACCCATTTCGCGGCTGGTGCCACCGAAATATTCTACCAGCGTGGCTAGATAGGTGCTGCCAATGCGGGCAGATATTTGGTGCAACGTTAGGCTGCACACCACAACCACAAATGTGCGGTTGTGCATAAGCTGGCGGGCGGCAGAAAGCAAGCCACCTTCGCCCTTTTTAACAAGTGCGCTACCGGCGTAGCTGGCGCTGTTGGGGCAGGGGAATTCCTCGAGAAAGCAAGCAACACCAATGGCTGCAAGCAGCATGACCGTGTGGCCGGTTAGCATAATACGCACGCCTGTGCTGGCCAGTAAGTTGCCCATAAGCAATGCCGTGCTGGCATACAGCACCGAGCCACCCGAACGCATTACAGCAAACTCCATACCGGGGTTTTTGGCAATGGTGCGCACAATCCAAACATCTATTACAGTATAGATAGAATAATCGAATACTGATATAAGCAGCACGAGAGAAAGGCCCAACGCCTTGGAGGATGAAAGAGCGGTAGGCAGCAGTAGTGTAAGCCCGGCTCCTATTGCCATACAAAAAATTAGCAGCCGTTTGGCAGGCAAGAACGTGTCGCTTATGTAGCCCAGAAGTGGCTGCGCAATAATGGTAACAACTGAAATAAGGGTCATGGCAATGCCCGCTTGCAGCGTGGTAAAGCCATAGCCCGTTAATATAGTTATTAGAAATGCGTAAAGCATACAGTAGGAGCTCCAATAGAAGCCCTGCAGCAGTGCAAAAAGCAGTGTGGTGCGTTTTGCCTGTGGCGTCATAGCAATGTCGCCTTCTTTACATCAGTAATAGGCCCCACGGGGATAAAAAACACTGCATAAACAGCAAGCAGCGGTAAAACCACTGCTTGCTGTGTGCCGGCATCTCCCTATTTTCCCGGGCCGTCTCCAGCCAAGTATTTTCGGCACCACTCTGCTTAACTACCGTGTTCGGAATGGGAACGGGTGGGACCAGA
>CAYYOY010000194.1:0-3954 GCA_964473265.1 uncultured Oscillospiraceae bacterium | reverse complement strand
ACCCCTAAACGGCAGGCCAGGCAAACGTACCGGTACGTTTGCCTGGCCTGCCGTTTATACGGTTTTTTCGCCGGGCAGGGGTGCTTACACAGCAATTTTGCAAGCTTTTACAGGGGTTTGTCGGTTTTTTCCGCGGTAGTATAAAATGGGCCGGGGGCGCATAGTATTTTGCAAGCCCTCCAGCTTATCCGGCTTTTCCTGCCGGCCCGCAGGCCGGTGGGGAAAGCAAACCCCACAAGCTTTACGCAATTTGCCGGCGAGTGCAGCCGGAGAAATGGCGGATGACAAAATGTTTGTTGTACTTACCCTTGCACCTGCGCAGCCTCGAAGTTTTTTTGCCGGATTTCTGGACAAACTAAAGCCCAGACCGCCCACAGCGGCCCTTAAAAGCGCCTATGGCTGCCGCTATTTGCATATTCACCAGCCTATGACACCGGCGGGTGCCAACTGGAAAATGATTACAACGCTTAGCGGAAAGTGGGCGGGCAGGCTGGTGCTGCCGGAAGATTGCCAGCTGCCCCAAGGGTACGGCCTTTCCCGTATTGTGCCGGAAGAATACCTGGAACGGCTGCTTGTAAATACCGCTTGCCAGGCAGTGCAGGCCAGCCGTACCGAGCTTTACGAGCGCAACGTGGTGCTTATCGACCCTTCTGGCAGGCGGCAGTGGGCGGCACTGGCTTTGCTGCAGTATTGCACAGCCCTTACGGTGGTAACCGAAAGCCCCGCCCGCTACCAGGTGTTTTGCAGCCAGGCCATGGAGCACTACGGCGCACCGGTTGCCTTAGCGCAAGATACCAGCCAGCTGCATGGCCCGCTGTTTGCCGTTGCACCGGCCCAAAGCCCGCCGCCCCCCTGCCCTTGCCCGGTGTTTACCAACGCCGGCGCAAGTGGTGATAGCTGGATAAACAGCCTGGCACTTGCACCCGAACGTCTGTGCGGGCAGTTGCCCACAGGTGTGCCGGCTCTGCCCTTTGCGGCTGCCCTTTGGCAACTGGGGCGGGTGGCCAAGGTGGGCGGCTTCTGGGCCGATAGCTGCCGTATTGGCGGCCGTTTGCAAAGCTTTGACGAACTGGCAGCTTTTTTATACGGCCGCGCTGTACAGCTGCGCATGCGCTAGCCTCGCACCCCTATTCCCGGGTTGGGATTACTTGACAGTTTTGGCCCGATTGACTATAATACTGGTATCGCATTGTCCGGTCTTCCGGCCGGAGGTCGTCCGCAGAGGTTTCAGGTAGAAAATGCGGTTGCAGGGCCGGCCTGCAGCGCTTGTATACGCAGGTGCTTTCAGGCCACACAAGCAGCCGCGCAGGTGGATACCAGGGGCTTTCCGGCGGCTCCTGGGCGCTACGGTATTTATTGGGCTTCATTTCGCTTTGAAAGGGAGAATCAGAGTAGTGGCACAGGCAATTATAATGACACAAGAGGGCTTCGACGAGCTTAAGCGCGAGCTTATGGAGCTAAAGACCGTAAAGCGCAAGGATATTTCGGAAAAAATTAAAGTAGCCCGTGGTTTTGGCGACCTTTCGGAAAACAGCGAATATGACGAAGCAAAAAACGAGCAAGCCATTGTGGAAGCTCGTATTCAGCTGCTGGAAGAACAACTAAAAAATGTTGAAATTGTGGATAAAGGCAAGCTGCCGCGCGATATTGTGGTAGTTGGCAGCCGTGTGCGCATTTTAGACCTCGATTTTAACGAAGAGCTGGAATACTTAATTGTTAGCTCGGTGGAATCGAACGCCACCATGAATACTATTACCGATGAATCGCCCGTGGGCCGCGCTTTGATGGGCTGCCGCGTGGGCGATGTAGTGGAAGTGCAGGCTCCGGCCGGCAGCTTTCAACTGAAGATTTTAGAAATTAGCGTATAAAACGCTACACCGGCCTTTTTCCAGTGCAGAAATGGTTTGTTGCTGGGCAGCCAATTGGTTGCCCAACCATTTTGCCCTTCCGCACTTTGGGGCCGAGTTCCTTCCAAGGGGGATAATAAAAATGCAGGAAAACCTAACACCCCAGCCCGAGCAGCAGGAGCTTTCGGAAATATTGCGTATACGCCGTGAACGTCTGGAAAATATGAAGGCCCGGGGCGAAAACCCCTTTGCCGTAACCAGCTTCAACCGCACCTCTACCGCCCGGCAGGTGGTGGAGGATTTTGAAAATTTAGAAGGCCGGCAGGTGTTTTTGGCCGGCCGTATTATGAGCTGGCGCGATATGGGCAAAGCCACCTTTATGGATTTGCACGACGCTACCGGCAAGCTGCAGTTGTACATCAAACAAGACGACCTGGGCGAACAAACCTACCAGGCACTTTCGCAATGGGACATAGGCGATATTATTGGTGTGGGGGGCGAGGTGTTTCGCACCCGTAGGGGCGAAATTTCGCTGCACTGCCGCAGCATGCAGCTGCTGAGCAAATCGCTGCTGCCGCTGCCCGAAAAGTGGCATGGCCTAAAAGATACCGATATGCGCTACCGCCAGCGGTATGTCGATTTAATTGTAAACCCCGAGGTGCGCCAAACCTTTATGGCACGTTCGCAAATTATCCGCGAAATTCGCAGCTTTTTGGATGCCCGCGGCTACCTAGAGGTAGAAACCCCTGTGCTGCACAACCAGGCCGGCGGCGCAGCGGCACGGCCCTTCATTACCCACCACAACGCGCTGGATATTCCCCTAACCCTGCGCATTGCGCTGGAGCTACACCTAAAACGCCTTATTGTGGGCGGCTTTGATAAAGTGTATGAAATTGGGCGGGTATTCCGCAATGAGGGTATGTCGGTGCGGCACAACCCCGAGTTTACCCTGCTGGAACTTTACGAAGCCTACAGCGATTACCACCAGATTATGGATTTAACCGAAGCGCTTATTCGTCATTGTGCGCACACGGTTTGCGGCGGTAGCGCGGTGGTGGAATACTGCGGACAAACCATTGACCTTGAAAAGCCCTTTGCCCGCGTTAGCATGCTCGACCTTGTAAAGCAGCACGCCGGGGTAGATTTCACCGCCATTACCACCCTAGAAGAAGCCCGTGCGCTGGCCAAGCAGCACCATTTAGAAGTGCAGCCCCACCACCAAAAGGGCGATATTCTTAACCTTTTCTTTGAGCATTATGTAGAAGATAAGCTCATTCAGCCCACCTTTGTAATTGACCACCCGGTGGAAATTTCGCCTCTGGCCAAGCGCAAGCCCGAAGCGCCCGATTATACTGAACGCTTCGAGCTCTTTATTGTGGGCCGCGAACACGCCAACGCTTTTAGCGAGCTCAACGACCCCATAGACCAGCGCCAGCGCTTTGAGCGCCAGGCTGCACTAAAGGCTGCCGGTGACGAAGAAGCCTGCGAGGTGGATGAAGACTTCCTTACCGCGCTGGAATATGGCATGCCGCCCACAGGCGGTTTGGGCATTGGCATAGACCGTTTGGTCATGCTGCTTACCAACAGTGCCTCTATTCGCGATGTTCTGCTCTTCCCCACCATGAAGCCGCTGGATTAACTGCCAAACGCTTGCATATTGTGTAAAAGTATAATCACCTCTGCCCTTGAAACAATAAGGGTGGAGGTGATTTTTTTGGACCAACAAAGGCCCAAGCGTGCCATAGACAATGTAAATCTTGTAACGCCCAACGCCAAGCCCAGCGCTATGCGCATTACCGCGCTGGTAAAGGAGCACGGCCGTGTTTCGGGGTATCAGCTTTCCGACGGTCAACTAATCTCTCGCGAGCAGGGGGTATCTATGGCCAAGCAAGGCGATATTGCCGGCGTGGCGGTGGGAACCAAAAAGGGTACCGAATTTCTGCGCGGCCTGCCCGACGGACGGGAATCGAACAATTTGGGCAATTTGCCCTCGGTAACCCCGCCCCGAGCCGAAATGTAGCGGAGTGGGCTTTCCACCAGCTAAAACTGTTTTTTATCCATTTCATCATACCGCTACCACTTAGGTGCGCGGCCAGCCAGTATTGTT
>CAYYOY010000193.1:0-3988 GCA_964473265.1 uncultured Oscillospiraceae bacterium | reverse complement strand
GTACCCATGTATCTTTCTTGCAGCTAATCATATCAAATTTCACACACAGAAGCAACAATCGGGCATAGCGCGAGAAATCTCGCCCCACCCCTTGTGCAGATTGTGTAAAATTTGTATAATAGCTTTTGTATAAGCCGGGTGGCTGCTTGCCGCCGGTAAACTTGCGGAATTGAGGAACTATTCATGAAACTGGGAATTGTGGGGCTGCCCAACGTGGGCAAAAGCACCCTTTTTAATGCCATTACCAATGCCGGGGCACAATCGGCCAACTACCCTTTTTGCACCATAGAGCCCAATGTGGGCATGGTTTCGGTGCCCGACCCACGGCTGGACGAGCTTGCCAAGATGTACTCCCCCGACAAAGTGACGCCTGCCGTGCTGGAAATTGTGGATATTGCCGGCCTGGTGCGGGGCGCTTCTAAGGGCGAGGGGCTGGGCAACCGCTTTCTTTCGCACATTCGCGAGGTGGACGCTATTATTCATGTGGTGCGCTGCTTTGAGGATGGGGAAATTGTGCATGTGGACGGCCAAATTGACCCCGCGCGGGATGTGGAAACCATAAATTTAGAGCTTATCTTTTCAGATATAGAAATGGTGGAGCGGCGGATAGACCGCGCCCGTAAGGCGGCCAAAAGCGGTGATAAAAAGCTGTTGGAGGAAGCCGAACTGCTGGAAGGCCTGAAGGCCCACCTGGAAGCCGGCAAAACCGCCCGCAGCTTTGCCCGGCGAGAAGAAGTTGCCGCGCTGGAAAGCCTGCCGCTGCTTTCGGGTAAGAGTGTAATTTACGCCGCCAATATGAGCGAAAGCGAATTATCTGCCGGCCCCGAAAACAACCCCCATTTTCTTACCGTGCAGAAAATTGCGCAGGAGGAAGATGCCCAGTGCCTGGCGCTGTGCGGCAGGCTGGAGGAAGAAGTAGCCGAGCTGAGCCCCGAGGAAAAGCTTATGTTCCTGCAGGACGTAGGGCTGGAGCAATCGGGCCTGGATAGGCTGTTGGCCGCCGGCTACAAGCTGCTGGGGCTTATTTCGTTCCTTACGGCGGGCAAGCCCGAGGTGCGCGCCTGGACCATTACCCAAGGCACTAAGGCACCCCAGGCCGCCGGCAAAATCCATTCCGATTTTGAACGTGGCTTTATTCGTGCCGAAGTGGTGGCCTACAGCGACCTTATGGCCTGTGGCTCGATAGCCGCCGCCAAAGAAAAAGGCCTGTACCGCAGCGAAGGCAAGGAATATGTTTTTCAAGACGGCGATGTAGTGCTCTTCCGCTTTAACGTTTAGAAGGGACTGGTATTGTGACCTACACCATTTCAGAGCGCATGAAAACCCTGCAGCCCTCGGCGATACGCGAAATACTAAAAGCCACGGCCGACCCTTCGGTAATCTCCTTCGCCGCCGGCAACCCGGCGCCCGAGGCTTTTCCGGTGGAAGCAGTGCAGCAAATTTCGGCTAAGATGCTGGCCGAAAACCCCATTGGCGCGCTGCAATATTCTATTAGCGAGGGCTATGCCCCGCTGCGCCAATCGGCACAAAATTTCGCCTGCCGCAGCGAGGCCCTTATGCGTGAGAACGACCGCCTGCTGGTGGTTTCGGGCGCACAGCAAGGCATTGAGCTGGCCGCCAAGTGCCTGTGCAACGAGGGCGATACCGTGCTGTGCGAGCAGCCTTCCTTTATAGGTGCGCTAAATACCTTTCGCTCTTACCGGCTGAACCTGGTGGGGCTGCCGCTGGAAGAGGACGGCATGAGCATTGCCGCGCTGGAAGAAGCCCTGAAAACGCACAAGAATATCCGCCTGCTTTACACCATTCCTAACTTTCAAAACCCTACCGGGCTTACCACCTCGGCCGAAAAGCGCCGCAAAATATACGAGCTGGCCGCCCGGTATGGCGTGCTTATTTTAGAAGACGACCCCTATGGCTGCCTGCGCTTTTCCGGCCAGCCTGTGCCCAGCATAAAAAGCTTGGATACCGAGGGTATTGTTCTCTACTGCGGCAGCTTTTCCAAGCTGTTTGCACCGGCTCTGCGGGTGGCCTACCTAATTGCCCCCGAAGAGCTTTTCGCCAAGCTGGTGGTAGCCAAGCAGTGCAGCGATGTGCACACCAACATGTGGGGCCAGCTGCTTTGCCACGAGCTACTACAGGGCCTGGATATGCAGGCCTACATTGCCGGCCTGCAAGAAATTTACCGCCGCAAATGCAACCTTATGCTGGAGCAATTGGAAAAACACCTGGCAGGCCACGTTGCCTGGACAAAACCCGAGGGCGGGCTGTTTGTATGGTGCACCCTGCCCCCCCAGGCCGACATGACCGACTTTTGCCGCCAGGCGGTGGCCAAGGGCGTAGCAGTGGTGCCAGGTGTAGCCTTTAATGTAGACACTGCCGTGGGCAGCCAGTGCTTCCGGCTGAATTTTTCCACCCCTACCGACGAGCAGATTATTCGCGGTGTAGCGCTGCTGGGTGGGTTGTTTGCCAACTAAAAACGAAGGGACTATAAAACCATGAGCCAGCCAAGTGCAGAACGCAAGCCTGTTATTTTTTCGGGCATTCAGCCCTCGGGGGTTATTACCCTAGGTAACTATTTGGGGGCGGTGCGCAACTGGGTGCTACTGCAGCAGGATTATAACTGCATTTACTGCGTGGTAGATTTACATGCCATTACTGTGCGGCAAGAGCCTGCCAAGCTGCGCCAAAACACGCTGGAGGCCGTTGCGCTGCTGCTGGCCTGCGGAATAGACCCTGAAAAAAGCCTTGTGTTTATTCAAAGCCATGTAAAAACCCACGCCGAGCTGGCCTGGGTGCTCAACTGCTACACACAGTTTGGCGAGCTGAGCCGCATGACACAATTTAAAGATAAATCGACCCGCTATGCCGATAATATTAACGCCGGGCTTTTCACCTACCCCGTGCTTATGGCTGCCGATATTCTGCTCTACCAAACCGACCTGGTGCCGGTGGGTGCCGACCAAAAGCAGCACCTGGAGCTTGCCCGCGATGTTGCCACCCGCTTCAACGGCCTATACGGCAATGTTTTCCGCATACCCGACGGCTACTTTCCCAAAACGGGGGCAAGGGTCATGTCGCTGCAGGAACCCGGCAAGAAGATGTCAAAATCGGACCCCAACCCCAAAAGCTATGTGGCGGTGCTGGACGATGAAAACACAATCTTGAAGAAATTCCGCAGCGCTGTAACAGATTCGGAAGCGCGGGTGGCCTTTGCCGACGGCAAGGATGGCATTAACAACCTGATGACCATTTACTCTGCTATTACCGGCTTGAGCTATGAACAGATTGAAAACGAGTTTGCCGGCAAAGGTTATGGAGATTTCAAGACAGCTGTAGGCCAGGCGGTGGCCGACGAGCTAAAGCCTATCCGCAGCCGTTTTGCCGAGCTTATGCAAGACAAAGCCTATTTGCAGAAGATTTACCAGCAGGGCGCACAGCGGGCGCTGGCAGTGTCGCAACGCACGGTGGATAAGGTTTATAAAAAGCTGGGCTTCGTGCTGGGCTTGTAGGCAACGGTTAGGGCAAAGCAGGGGTACCCGCCATTTGCCCTTTTGTTCTATACTGAAATAATGGCAATTCATATTTGTTTTATATAGCCCACTTTTTTAGGTGGGCTATATTTTATAAATATTTTCAAACATACTATCACCAAACGGGGTTTGAAATCGTGTTATAGGTGAAAGGAGTGGATAAAGTGCCTACAACGTGGCAGCGACCGACTGATGATGCGATTGCACAACTCATTAAGAAATACAGCAACACGCTTTTTAGAATTTGCATTGTCGTGCTCGCAAACGAACACGATGCGGAAGATGCATTGCAGGAAACCTTCTTGCGATATATAAATAAGGCACCTGCATTTCATGATGATGAACACGAAAAAGCCTGGTTAATTCGCGTAGCCACCAACATTTGCAAAGATATCCGAAGGTTTAAAAGTAAGCATACTTGCCTTGATATTAATGATTTTTCGCAATATTACAACACT
>CAYYOY010000192.1:0-3994 GCA_964473265.1 uncultured Oscillospiraceae bacterium | reverse complement strand
CTCAAATTCACGGATGCGGAAGATGAAGTTGCCGGGGGTGATTTCGTTGCGGAAGCTCTTGCCCACCTGCGCCACACCAAAGGGAATTTTCTTGCGGCCGGTGCGGGCCAGGTTTTGGAAGTTGACGAAAATGCCCTGCGCCGTTTCTGGGCGGAGGTAAATTTCGTTTTTCGCGTCTTCGGTAACGCCCTGGAAGGTTTTAAACATGAGGTTAAACTTACGAATGTCGGTAAAATTGGTGCCGCCGCAATCGGGGCACTTTACACCGTGCTCGTCAATGTACTGCTTCATTTGTGCGTCTGTCCAGCCGGCAGGCTCGGCGCCCGATTGCTCTTCAATAAGCTTATCGGCGCGGTGGCGGGTTTTGCAGTCTTTGCAATCCATCAGCGGGTCGGAAAAGCCGCCCACATGGCCCGAAGCCACCCAAGCCTGCGGGTTCATTAAAATGGCGCTATCCAGCCCCAGGTTGTAGCGGCTTTCCTGCACAAATTTCTTCCACCAGGCACGCTTCACATTGTTTTTGAATTCTACGCCCAGGGGGCCGTAATCCCAAGTGTTGGCCAGGCCGCCGTAAATTTCCGAACCGGCGTATACATAGCCACGGCCCTTGCAAAGCGCTACAATTTTCTCCATGGTTTTTTCGCTGTTGGCAAGCATGGTTTTGTCCCTCACTTTATTTCAAAGTATAATGAAACTATTATACTTTTCAAATTGTTTAACGGCAAAAATTTTCTACATAGCTTTCCAGCGCCCGGTGGATAACCTCTAGCGCACTATCTTTACCGCTCACTTCGTTTACAGCCGTCTCTTTGTGTTCCAGCGATTTATACACGCTGAAGAAATGGCTCATTTCGTTGAAGATATGTGCCGGCAAAGTGGAAATATCTTTGTAGCCGTTATAGGTCGGGTCGCCAAAGGGGATGGCAATAATCTTTTCGTCGGCACGGCCTTGGTCCACCATAGAGATCATACCAATGGGGTAACAGCGCACCAGTGTAAGCGGCGCAATAGGTTCGCTGCACAGCACCAGCACATCTAAGGGGTCGAGGTCGTCGCCATAGGTGCGGGGAATAAAGCCATAGTTGGCGGGGTAGTGGGTTGAGGTGTAGAGCACACGGTCCAGCAGCATAAGGCCGGTTTCTTTATCCAGCTCATACTTCTTTTTGCTGCCCTTTTCAATTTCTATTACCGCCACAAAATCTTCAGGGGTAATGCGCTTGGGCGAAATATCGTGCCAAATATTCATTTTACTTTTTCCCTACTATGGCAGCGGTGTCGCGGGCAATGAGCAGTTCTTCGTTGGTGGGAATGACCCAAGCCTGCACACGCGAAGCGGCGGTGGAAATTTTACGTTCTTCACCCCGCACGTTGTTGGCGGCGGCGTCAAATTCCAGCCCGAGGAATTCCATGCCTTCGCAGACCGCGGCACGCACGTCAATATCGTTTTCGCCAATGCCGCCGGTGAATACGATAGCATCCACACCGCCCATGGCCGCAGCAAAGGCGCCGACATACTTTCTAATTTGGTAACGCTGAATTTCCAGCGCCAGTGCCGCACGGTGGTTGCCGTCTTTAGCAGCGGCGGCAAGGTCGCGCTGGTCGCTGGTAACGCCCGAAATGCCCAGATAGCCCGACTTTTTGTTGAGAATATCGGTAATTTCAGCGGCTGTTTTGCCCAGCTTGTCCGCCAGGAAGGCTACGATAGAAGGGTCTATGGTGCCGGAACGGGTGCCCATTACCACGCCTTCCAGCGGGGTGAGGCCCATGGTGGTATCTACACTTTTGCCGCCGTCAATGGCAGTAACCGAAGAACCGTTGCCCAAATGGCAGGTAATTACCTTCATATCCGCTAGGGGCTTGTTCATCAGCTGGGCCAGCCGGGCCGAAACAAAGCGGTGGCTGGTGCCGTGGAAGCCGTAGCGGCGGATGCGGAACTGCTCGTAATATTCGTAGGGGATAGGGTAGATATAAGCCTTTTCAGGCATAGTGGCATGGAAGGAAGTATCAAACACGCCCACCTGCGGCACGCTGGGTGCAAACACCTTTTGGCAGGCGCGCACAGCACCTACAATGGGCGGTGTGTGCAGAGGTGCAAGCTCGGTAAAATCTTCAGCAATTTTCATAACCTCTTCGGTAAGCAGCGCCGAGCTGGCAAACTTTTCGCCGCCCTGCACCATACGGTGGCCAATGGCCGAAATTTCGTCCAGGCTGGCAATAACAGCGGCCTCGCCCGAGGTAAGCACCTTGGTGAGCTCCTGGAAGGCTTCTTGATGGCTGGGGAAGTTAGCCTCGTAGGAAATGCTGCGGCCGTCGTTGGTCTTTTGCGTAATTTTGCCGCCCATGCCAATACGCTCGCACAGGCCCTTGGCCAGCGAGGTTTCGGTTGTCATGTCGATGAGCTGATATTTCAGCGAGGAGCTGCCTGCATTGATTACAAGCACGTTCATGTTCTTTAAACCCTCCAAAATTTTGTGTGCGGTTAGTTGCCATTCATAAGCATATCCTATATTATACTAATTAGTGGCGTAAATTGCAAATCTTTCCCGGTAATATTGTGGGAATTTGCCAACAACCGCCCAACTTTTAACCCGAAACAGGTGAGCATGTGAAGCTTTGCGCCGTAATTGCCGAATATAACCCCTTCCACAAGGGGCATGCCGCCCATTTACAGGCCTGCCGAGAGGCCGGTGCCAGCCATATTGTTGCGGTAATGTCGGGCAACTTTGTGCAGCGCGGCGATGTTGCCCTGCTGGAAAAACGCCTGCGCTGCCGTGCGGCACTGCTAGGCGGGGCCGACCTTGTGCTGGGCCTGCCCCTGCCCTATGCCTGCGCCACTGCCGAGCGCTTTGCCTACGGGGGGGTGCTGCTGGTGGAAGCACTGGGCTGTGTGGACATGCTATCTTTCGGCAGCGAATGTGGTAGGGTAGCGCCATTGCAAAACCTTGCCCGGTTGCTGGAAAGCCCGGCGCTTACCCAGCTACTGCGCACCCACCTGCAAGAGGGGCAAACCTTTGCCAAAGCCCGCCAGCAGGCGGTGGCCGATTTAGCCGGGCAGCAAGATGCCAAATTGCTGAAAAGCCCCAACAACATTTTGGGGGTGGAATATTTGCGGCGGCTGCAGCTGCTGGGCAGCAGCATAGAGCCGCACACCCTTGCGCGGCTGGGCAGCGGGCACGACAGCCAACAGGCGGCGCAGGGCATAGCCTCGGCCAGCTTGGTGCGCCAATTGCTGGAACAAGGCCAAACCCGGCAGGCGCTAGACTATTTACCCACCGCCGGCGCGCAAATCGTACACCAGGCGCTGCAAGACGGCCTGGCCCCCGCAACACTGCAGCGGCTGGAAGCTGCCATACTGGCTGTACTGCGCACCAAAAGCCGCGAGCAGCTCGCCGCTCTGCCCGATATTGCCGAAGGGCTGGAACACCGCCTGCAGGCCGCTATTGCTGTTTCCACCAGCCTGCAGGAGCTATTGGAGTGCCTAAAAACTAAGAGGTACACACTGGCGCGTCTGCGCCGGCTGGTGCTCTATGCGTTTCTGGGGGTGGAGGCCGCCCTTTGCCGCCGCCCGCCGCCTTACCTACATGTGTTGGGTTTTAACCAGCGGGGGCGCGAGGTGTTGGCCAAGGCTGCCAAAACAGCCAGCCTGCCGCTTTCGCATTCGCTGGCCAAGCTGGAACGCCTGGGGGGCGATTGCACAGCCTTTGCCCGGCTGGAAGCCCGCGCAGGCGACCTTTACGCACTTGCCACCCCCCGCCGCCAGCCCTGTGGGCTGGAATACAGCGGGCAGCTGGTGCGGTTGTAATTGCAGCCCAGCCTTTTGTGCCTGTCGCTATGGGCCGTGGGGGTTTGGGCGCCGCGTATGGAAAAACCAAGGGAAATTCCGCAGGGAATTTCCCTTGGTTTTTCCATTGGCCGGCAAAGCCGGCCGGGTGCAGTTGGAAAAATACCAAACGGAATTTTGCACACCACCCCCCCGGGCCCCCAACCCCCCCCG
>CAYYOY010000191.1:0-4004 GCA_964473265.1 uncultured Oscillospiraceae bacterium | reverse complement strand
ACCAAAGCTTAGCTTATATGGGGGCGGTGGCGGCTGTATCTTGCCCAAAACCAGGGGCAAAAGGTTGCGGGATGGATGTCCTTTATGTTTAATTTAACCCGCCGGAGGTGTGGCTTTGGAGAGCATTCCCTGCAAAACCATTGTAACCCGCAGCAAAAGCAGCGGCTGGTTTGGCGCAGAATATAACATGAATATCTACCGGGGCTGTTGCCACGGCTGCATTTATTGCGATAGCCGCAGCGATTGCTACCGGGTGGAAAATTTTGATACCGTAAAGCCCAAGGCCAACGCCCTGTCGGTAATACGGGACGATTTACGCCGCAAGGTGCGTTCGGGTGTGGTGGCCACCGGCTCTATGAGTGACCCTTACAACCCGCTGGAAGAGCAACTGCAGCTTACCCGCCATGCGCTGGAACTGCTGGCGGCCTACGGCTTTGGGGTGGCCATTGCCACCAAAAGCCCGCTGGTGGCGCGCGATATTGACGTGCTCAAAGAGATTGCCGTGCAATGCCCCGTGGTGGTAAAGATAACCATTACCGCCGCAGACGACGAGCTTTGCCGCCGGGTGGAACCGGGAGTGGCCCCCACCAGCAAGCGGGTGGAAGCGCTGGCGGCGCTGGCGCAGGCAGGCATACCCTGCGGGCTGCTGCTCATGCCGGTGCTGCCCTTTCTTACCGATAGTGAAGAGAATATTCTGGCCATTGTGGCACAGGCCAAACAGCATGGCGCACGCTTTATTTACCCCGGCATGGGCGTAACGCTGCGCGATAGCCAGCGCCAGCATTTTTACCGCATGCTGGATGAGCGCTTTCCCGGGCTAAAGGAGCAATACATTCGCCGGTATGGCAACCAGTATAGTTGCGGCGCACCGCAAGTAAAGCGGCTTTACAGCGTTTTTACCGCCGCCTGCAACGAGGCCGGCCTGCTTTACAAAATGCCCGATATTATTTCGTGCTACAAAATGGGCTATGCAGATAGCCAACTTAGCTTTTTTGATTAAGTAGGGTGAGCAGAGGCCACCCCCTGTACACATATTAACAGCCCCGCGCCAAACCCGGTGCGGGGCTGTTGAATTTGGAGATGTTTGCCCCACTTTAGCTTACTTCAAAGTGAATTTGCCCGCCGCGGCGCGTAGTATAATCGCTCAAGGGAGATGCAACAAAAAGGTTTTTCCCTTGGAAGCAGGTAAACTGTGACGCCAGCTGCCAAACGGGTACAAAAACAACCCGTTTGTTTGGCGTGTAGGTGTATTCCAATTGCAGGGTGTCGCCCTCTAGGTGCGCCGTAAAGCTGGGGTGGGCGTAGGCCATAAGGTCCTGCTCGTTGGCTATGTGCTCCGGGAGGCGATATAGCACCGTTAGGGTGTCGCCTTGTATATTTTCAATGTCGGGCGAGGGGCTAATATACATAAGCTCGCTGCTAAACCACTCGCTTTGGTCGTCCTGCAAAAGGGCAACATTGTTGCCCGCGAGCTTTAGGCTGCTGCCCTTGGGTAGGTGGGAAATATCCAGCGTAATTTGCTGGAAATCTATTTTAGTAGCTTCTTGCTCCTCTGAGATGACCGCTATGCCTGCGAAAATGCCAACCACGGCTACAATGCCTGCTACCCCAACAGCCAGCCCAATGGCACTTCCCACTGCCCACATGGGCAGCACTCTGTGGCTTTTGTAGTAGACAGTATAGTGGTTGAGCAGGGCTGCCAGCCCTATCAGCACCAGCCACAACACAGCCGCTTTGAGGGCAAAGGTAAGCGGGTCGCTTTCTTTCAACAGAAAGTTCAATACATTTTGCAAAACCCCATAAGCCCGGTTCAGGTTGGTAAACACTGCCACGAGCAACCCAAGAATGACGGCGGCGGCGTAAATGTGGAATTTGCGCAGGAACGCCCCCACCAGCGCCACAAAGGCAACCAACAAAAAGCTATAGAGCACATAGGTAAAAAAGCCCATGAGAACAAAGCCGAGGTCGAAGCGCAGCGGCACAATAAGGTTGGGGTTGTTGGCGGCCACCACCGTGAGAAGGGCCATTTGCAAAAGGTAGATGGAAAGCGAAAGCAAGTTGCCCACCAAGACCAACCAATGGTTTACAATTAAATGCGAAGCAAAGCGTGTGGCGTTGGTTTGCGGGTAAACGGCAATAGTATTGTTATTTTGGCGGTAGAGCACTTCCATCACCACAATGGCAATGCCTATGCCAAAGAGAAGCATGCCGGAAAAATCGTTTATTTGATGGGATGTAATAGCGGACTGTGTGTTTTTACTATAAAGAGATATTAGTGGCATTAAGCTAGGCAATGTCAAGACCAGCAAAGTGGCCAACAAGCCCCAAAGGCCCTGCCGCTGCTGGAGAAGCCAGTATTTTACCAAACCGAATGTATTGTTTATTTGCTTTCGTGCCATAGACATGCCAGTTCCTCCTCTTTGTTGCGCGCAGTAAGGTAGACGCAGAGGTCTTCAGCCCGCACGGGGGAAATTTGCAGCCCCTGCCGCTGTGCCGCCGCCATGGTTACCTCGTCCAGCGGCTCGTAGACCACCGCAAAGCTTTGCAGCTGGCCCGCCTGCCGGGCAATTACCTTTTTGGTTGCGGTAAAGGCATCGAGCAGAGGTTCACTGCCATCCAGCCGGTAGGCGCTTTGGCGCAGCTCGTCTATAGACTGGTGCAGCACCAGGCTGCCCTGTTCAATAAGCAATAGGTCGGAAAGCAGGCCTTCCAGCTCGTTGAAAAGGTGGCTGGAAATAATAAAGCTGCGGGGGTGCTCGGTATAATCGCGCAGTAAAATTTCGTAGGCTGCCCGCCGCACGGTTACGTCCATGCCCAGCACGGGTTCGTCCAGCATGGTAAGCGGGCTGCGGCAGGCCAGCGCACACAAAAAGTTAAAAATGCTGCCCTGGCCTTGGGAAAGCTGTCGGTATTTCATTTTGCCGCTAAGCTCGAAATACGCCATAAGCTTTTGGGCAAATTCTGCGTCAAAGTTGGGAAAGAGAATGCGGTAGCCCTGCAAAATGGTTTTAAGGGTAATGTTTTTATCGTATTCCAGGTTGTGGTAGGTGTACACTAGCTGCTCGAGTACCTGCAGGTTATCCATAGGCTCTTGGCCAAACACAAGCACCTGGCCCTGGGTTTTATCCAGCCGGCCGGCAAGAATTTTCATCAGTGTGGTTTTGCCCGAGCCGTTGCGGCCTATTAGCCCGGTTATGCCATGCTGCGGCAGGGTGAAGGTAAGGTCGCGCAGCGCCGTTTTTTTGCCATATTGCTTTGTAAGCGATTGTGTTTGCACAACTGCGTCATGCATTGGTTGTATCCCCCTCTATGGTTTGGTAATAGCTTTGGATGGCGGCCAGCACCTGTTCGCGCGATAATTGTATTTTTTGCGCTTCGCGCACCAAACTTGCAATCTGGCTGTAAAAATTGCCGTCGCGGCGTTCGCGCAATAGCGTTTGCACTGCGCCTGCGGCCACTGTCATTGAAAGGCCACGCTGTTTTTCTAAAATGCCCTTTTGTACCAGCTGGTTGATGCCCTTAGCGGCAGTGGCGGGGTTTACGCCAAGCTCGCGTGCAATGGTAAGCTGGGAATAGGCCGCTTCGCCTTCCTGCAGTTTGCCGGTAATAATGTCGTCCTCTATAGCTTGGGCTATTTGCAGATAAACCGGCTGTATGCTGTTAAAGTTTATTTTTATTTTGACCACCGCCTTGCATACTACGTTATGTATGTAATGTAGTATAGCGGTAGGAGTTGGAATTGTCAACCCCCTGGAAAGCATTACCAAAGGAGAACCACCGGAGCTGCACTCCGGTGGCTTTTGGATTGCAAAAATAGTATACATCTTATGTAAAATTACTTATTTACTTTTCTTTCTTCCCGCAAGGCTGCGCCTTTCGTGGGTATTGCCCTTCTATTTACTTTTCTTGTTTCGCCAAGAAAAGTAACAAAAGAAGGCGACCAGGGGGATTTCGCACCCCCTGGCCCCCCAGCACTAGACGGTACGCACCGTCTGCGGAGCTAA
>CAYYOY010000190.1:0-4028 GCA_964473265.1 uncultured Oscillospiraceae bacterium | reverse complement strand
CGCCTTGGCAAAGGCTTCTTTTGCTGCAAAGTTGGCAGCAATGCTGGCAATTTCGCCCGCACCCTTTTGGGCGAAAAGGGCGGCCTCTTCAGGTGAAAAAAAGCGCTCTACAAAGCCGCCCTTTTCCACAAGGCCCGCCACCCGCGCAATTTCAACCATATCTACCCCTGTGGCAATGTACAATGTCTACGCCCCTTTGGTGAAGCTTTTGGGCTTTACACCCATATGCCTAGTGTGGAAGGTACAGCAATACCCCTTATTGTGGTTATTATAGCATTATTGGCAGGCTACTACAAGAACAACGCGCCGGCGGGCTATGATGTGGGTGTTTATCCTCAAAAGCCTGCCGCCGCAAAGCCGCCACACCGGCCAATTGGGCATGCAAACAGGGAAGGGATGCGCCCTGCGGCGCATCCCTTCCCTGTTTGCATAGCCGGCAACGCCGGCTGCCGGGCCGCGGCCCGGCGCCCAATTGGCCCACCCGCCGGGTTGCCGCGGCAGGCCTGGGGCAACCCGGCGCTAGGCTTGCTCCAGCGGCAAAATTAGGTGCCGTGTTTGGCCGGTAGCATCGGTAAGCTGCACATGCTGCATGGGCAGCCCATAAGCGGCCGAAAGGGCTTGGTCGGTTAAGGCATCAAAAGGGCTTCCTTGTGCGCAAACGCTGCCCTCTTGCAGTAGCAATACCTGGTCGGCCAGGCTAAAGGGGCTTTCGGGTGCGTGGGTGGTAAACAAAATGCCCAAGCCCTCGCCGCGCAGCTGGCGGATAATTTGCCCTACCCGCAGCTGGTTGGCGTAGTCTAGGTCGGAGGTTGGCTCATCCATCACCAGCAGCCCAGCCTGCTGGCAGAGCGCCCGGGCAATGAGCACCAGGCGGCGTTCCCCGCCGCTCAGGCAGGTGTAGGGCGTATCTTGCAATGAGGTAAGGCCCAAGCGTTCCAGCGCCAGCTCAGCCTGGCAAATATCTTCCTTGCCGGGGGTAGAAAAGGGTGCAATGTGCGGCGTACGGCCCATTAGCACCATTTCGCGTACAGTATAGGCAAAGGTGGGGTTGTGGCTTTGGGGAATATAGGCCATGCACTGCGCCAGCCCACGTGGGGGCAGGCTGCCCAAGGGCTGGCCTTCCAGCAATATTTCCCCGCCAAATGCCGGCAAAAAGCCCAGCAGGGTTTTCAGCAGCGTGGTTTTACCGCTGCCGTTTGGCCCCAGCAGGCAAAGTGCCTGCCCGGCTTTTAAGGTAAGCGAAATGCCGCTAAAAACCTCGCGCCCCGGGTATCCCCCCGAAAGCCCTTTTACCTCCAGTATCATGGCTGCAAGCTCCTATCCCCCAAAATGAGCCAAATAAAGAAGGGCGCACCAAAAATGGCCGTTAGAATGCCAATGGGAATTTCCATGGTAAACAGCGACCGCGCCAAATTATCCATACACAGCAAAAAGAAGCCCCCCAGCAGCGCCGCCGCCGGCAGAAGCCGGCCAAAGCGCGGCCCTACCAGCCGCCGGGCAATGTGGGGTATCATAAGCCCTACCCAGCCAATAATGCCCCCCAGGCATACCGCCGAGGCCCCCAGTAGCGTAGCCCCCAGCACCACCAGCAGGCGCACTCGTGCGGGGTTTAGCCCCAGGCTCTGGGCTTCTTCATCCCCCAGTGTAAGCAAATTTAGCCGCCAGTGCAGTGCAAAAATAATTGCAAACCCCAGCAGCATGGGGGGCAGTGCAAACAGCAGGCTATCAAAGCTCACCTTGCTTACGCTGCCCATCAGCCAAAAGGTAATGGCCGGCAGGGTATCGCTGGGGTCGGCCAAATATTTTAGCATAGCGGTACCCGAAAGGCAAAGCGTACCCAGCATTACCCCCGCTAGCACCAGGCTTATGCTGCGGCTTTGCCCCACCCGCAGGCTTAGCAGGTAGCATACCCCCACCACAGCCATGCCCAGGCCAAAGGCAAAAAATTGTATCATATAATACGGCAGCCGCAGGCTAATGGCAATGGCCGCGCCCAGCCCCGCCCCGGCTGAAACCCCCAGAATATCGGGCGCTGCCAGCGGGTTGTGGAACATGCCCTGAAAGGCGCTGCCCGAAACCGCAAGCGAACTACCAATGAGAAAAGCCGCCAAAATTCTGGGCAGGCGAATACACAGCAGTACCACCGCTTCGGGCGAGCCGGTGCCACCCAACAACAAGCCGGGTAGCTGCCCCAGCGGAATTTTATAGTACCCGATGGTGAAAGAAAGCACCAGTAGCGCAAGGCAGGCGACAGCCAGCCCCGCCAAAAACACCCGGTAGCGTTTATGCTCCAGCATGCCTACCCTCCTTGACAATTTTTACAGCCACTGCTATATTGTAGCTAGCGTTATTCTTGGTTGAGAATAACATATCTTTGTGAAAAATGTCAAGAAAATGAGGAATTTGCTATGCCCGCACTAAAAAAATGCCTGGCCCTGCTGCTATGCCTGGCCCTGTTGGCCGGCTGCGCCGCACCGGCGGCCACGCCATCATCTTCGTCTTCCGTGCCACAACAGCGCACCATTACCGATATGGCCGGGCGTACCGTAACCCTACCCCAAACGCTGGAAAAGGTCTACTGTACCAACCCTGTTTCGGCTATTATGCTCTACACCTTTGCACCCGAAAAACTGCTGGGCTGGAACTATGCCCTAAACCAAGCAGAGCGGGAATATATTTTGCCCGAATACCGCGACCTCCCAGTGTTTGGCATGGGCGATATGTTCAACCCCGAAGCCGTGGTGGCGGCGGGCCCACAGCTCTGCTTTGTAGCCGGCGGGCTAACCCCTGCCGATGTGGAAAACGCCCAACGCTTTGAGCAGCAGTTGGGTATACCGGTGGTAATGCTGGACGGTGCTCTTAGCCAGACCGCCCAGGTATACACCCTGCTAGGCGAAATTTTTGAAATGCCACAGCGTGCCGAGGCACTTGCAGGCTACGCCACCACGCTGCTCACCCAGGTGGCAAACACTCAAATTCCCCCAGAAGAACGTGTAGCAGTGTATTACGGCAATGGTATCGATTCGCTCGATACCGCCGCCAAAGGCTCTACCGCCTCGGAAGTGCTGGATATGCTGGGGGCAGAAAATGTGGCGGTGGTAGAAAGCCAGACCGGCCAGCGCATACAGGTAACGCTGGAACAGCTGCTGGCCTGGAACCCGCAGGTAATTTTTCTCAACGGCGAGCCCAAGCAAAGCCTTACAGGCAAAGGTGCGGCGGCCGATATGCTTGCCAACACCAGCCTTGCATCGTTGGCAGCCGTGCAGTCCGGCCGGGTGTACGGTGTGCCCAAGGAACCCTTTGCCTGGCTCGACCGTCCGGTAGCCCCCAACCGCCTGATAGGCCTTAAGTGGGCGGGCAGTTTGCTCTACCCTCAATATTACAGCTACGATATGGCAGCCGAAACCCGCGAATTCTATAAGCTTTTTTATCATATAGAGCTTACCCAAGCACAGCTAGATGCCCTTTTAACACTGCAATAAGCAGGAGGTGCCGGTATGCCGGAAAAGCAGGGTTTGGCCCAGGCCGGGCTGCGGCCGGTGGTTTCGCTGCGCTTGTGGGGCAGCCAAAAGGCCTTTGGCCCCGGCATGCGCGAGCTGCTGCAACGTGTGGATAACTGCCATTCGCTGCGCATGGCCACCCAACAAATGGGCCTGGCCTACAGCAAAGCCTGGAAAATGCTGCGGGAATGCGAAAAGCAGCTGGGCTTTGCGCTGATACACAGGCAAACAGGCGGCGAACGTGGCGGTGGTTCCTCGCTTACACCCGAGGGGCGTCGGCTGCTGGAACGCTACCTACGCCTGGAACAGGCCGCCACGCAGGCGGTGCAACAGGCCTTTGATGAAATTTTTACCGTCGAGCAGGCCACGGGGCAGGGGCGGTAGCGCTCTACCCCCAAAGCAAAGCCGGGCAGGCCGGGCGGTTGGGCCCGGGCCTCTATGCGACCCGGCAGCCGGCGCAGCCGGCTATGCAACAAGTGAAGGGAATTCCCCTGGGAATTGCCTTCACTTTTTGCTGCCCAACCGCCC
>CAYYOY010000189.1:0-4061 GCA_964473265.1 uncultured Oscillospiraceae bacterium | reverse complement strand
AGGAGGTTACATAAATGAAAGGTTTTTTAAGCATTCTGCTGGCAGGCGCTATGGTGCTTTCGCTTGCAGCCTGTGGTGCTCCTGCCCAAAACCCTGGTTCCACCCCGGAAAATAACGGCCAGGAAGGTGGAGAAATTGTAGTAGGCGTGCTGGCTCCCCTTACCGGTGACGTTGCCATTTACGGACAATCGGTAAAGAACGCTGTTGAGCTTGCTTTTGAAGAAATTAACGCTGCCGGTGGTGTAAACGGCAAAACCTTCCGTCTGGAAATTCTGGACGAAAAGGGCGACCCCACCGAAGCTGTAAACGCTTACAACATTCTTGCAAGCAAAAACATTGATATTCTGCTGGGCGACGTTACCAGCAAGCCCACCCTGGCTGTGGCTGAGCTGGCTGCGCAGGATGGTATCCCCATGATTACCTCTACCGCTACCCACCCCGATGTTACCACGTATGGCGATAACATCTTCCGCGCCTGCTTCCTCGACCCCTTCCAGGGCGGTGTACAGGCTAAATTTGTTGCCGAAAACCTTGGTCTGAAGAAGGTTGCCGTTATGTACAACACTTCGGATGACTATTCTTCCGGTATTGCCCAAACTTTCCAGGAAAAAGCGAAAGATTTTGGCCTGGAAGTAGTAGCCTATGAAGGCTACGGCGCAGACGACAAAGATTTCAAAACCCAGCTTACCAAAATTCAAGCTGCCGGTGCCGAAGCCCTTGTTCTGCCCGATTACTACAAAACTGCCGCTCTGGTTGCTTCGCAGGCACGCGAAATTGGCCTGAACTGCCCCATCGTTGGGCCTGACGGCTTCGACGGCATTTTGGATGTAGTAGATGCAGCAAACGTTGCTTCTGTAAACAACCTCTACTTTACCAACCACTACTATGTAGGCGATACCGACCCAGTCGTTGCTAACTTTTTGAAGAACTATTCGAATAAGTATGGCTCGGCTGCCAATGCGCTGGCCGCTCTGGGTTACGACGCTGCTTATATCGTAGCCGAAGCCTACAAAACCACCAACGGTTCTACCGATAAGCAGGCCGTTATTGACGCGCTGAAGAACACCAACTACACCGGTGTTACCGGCAACGTAAAGTATGAAGCCGGCAGTGGCGACCCTGTAAAGAGCGTTTCGGTTATTAAAATTGTAGACGGCCAGTATGTGCTGGAAACCAAGGTGAATCCGTAAACCCTTTGCTTTTCATATGAGGCTTCTTCCGGCTACCAAGGCAGAGCATTTGCTCTGCCTTGGTACGGTATTTCTTTGCAAAATGCGGCCTGCACGTCTGCGGGAGTGACGACCGCATGTTTGGGCAAGCTAGCTGTAAGCAGCTTCTTCGCCCCAAAGCGGCGGTTAGCGGCAAAGCTTGACGAAAAGATACGGCAGCCCCGTGCCCTCGTGTGCTTTCGTCTGTCTTTGCAATCTATATAAGGCGAATCTGTACCTGTTTGCGGGTGGCAGAAAGGCCGCCCGGCCAGCTATGGCCGGGAAAAGAAGAGGGGATTTATATATGCTCATTGAACTCATCAAGCAGCTGATAAACGGAATACAGGTGGGCTCGATTTATGCGCTTGTGGCATTGGGCTACACCATGGTGTACGGCATAGTAAAGCTCATCAATTTCGCACATGGAGATTTCATTATGGTGGGCGGCTATATGTCGGTGCTGTGCATTCCGTTCTTGGTCTCCATAGGAGTGCCCGGCTGGCTGTGTGTGATATTTGCCACGCTGGTTTGTTCGCTGCTGGGTGTTACCACCGAGCGTATAGCCTATAAGCCGCTGCGCAATTCCCCCCGTATTTCGGTGCTTATTACCGCAATTGGTGTAAGCCTGTTTTTACAGAACTTGTTTATGCTTATCTTCTCGCCCAACCCCAAGCCATTTCCTACCATTATCAGCAAGCAACCCATTACACTGGGGGCAATTCAAATTAGCAGTGTAGCACTTACCACCATTTTAGTTTCGGTGGCGCTTATGGTACTGTTAACTGTTTTTGTAAAGCGCACCAAGATCGGCAAAGCCATGCGTGCCGTTTCGGAAGATGAAGGCGCCGCCAAGCTGATGGGGATAAACGTAAACTCCACCATTTCTGTAACCTTTGCCATTGGTTCAGGTTTGGCGGCGGTGGCCTCGGTGCTTTACTGTTCGGCCTACCCCATGGTGGAGCCCAACATGGGCTCTATGCTGGGCCTCAAGGCCTTTATCGCCGCTGTTTTTGGTGGCATTGGTGTAATTCCCGGCGCTATGCTGGGGGGCTTGCTGCTGGGGGTTATTGAAAGCCTTACCAAGGCGTACATTTCCTCCAAGCTTGCCGATGCGGTAGTGTTTGGCGTGTTGGTGCTGGTGCTGCTGCTCAAGCCCTCTGGCATTATGGGCAAAAACGTTGGCGAGAAAGTTTAGGTGTGTGGCTATGAATAAAAAGCACATTATAAAATCGTATATCTTCAATATTGCCGGGGTGGCAATTCTGTATTTTATCTTTGCTTCGCTTATTAATACCGGCATGATAAACCGCTACATGCAGGGTATTCTAATTACCGTTGGCATTAATATTATTTTGGCCGCCAGCCTTAACCTGGCCACCGGCTTTTTGGGCCAGCTGGCGTTGGGGCATGCCGGTTTTATGTCGGTAGGTGCCTATGCCTCGGCCATATTTACGAAAAACTTCCCCGATATGGCGCCCTTTCCCCGTTTGCTCTTGGCGCTGCTGCTGGGCGGCCTGCTTGCGGCGGTGCTGGGGCTTATTGTGGGTATTCCCGCGCTGCGGCTGAGAGGCGATTACCTTGCCATTATTACGCTGGGTTTCGGCGAAATTATCCGTGTAGTTATTGAGAATATCTCCATTACAGGCGGTGCGCAGGGGCTGCGCAGCATCCCCAAGCTTACTACCTTCAACTGGGTGTTCTTCACAACGGTACTCATTATTACACTGCTTTTCACCTTTATACGTTCGCGCCACGGGCGTGCTATTATGGCCATTCGCGAGGACCAAATTGCTTCGGAATCTTGTGGGGTGAACAACACTTACTACCGCACGCTGGCCTTTACCTTCGCCGCCTTTTTGGCAGGCATTGCCGGCGGGCTGTTTGCCCACTATATTGGCATTTTGGGTGCTAGGAACTTTGGCTTCATGCGCTCTATTGAAATCATTGTTATGGTGGTGCTGGGCGGCATGGGCAGCTTTACCGGCTCTATACTTTCGGCGGCCACCCTTACGGTGCTGCCCGAAGCACTACGCGGCTTTGAACAGTACCGCATGCTCATTTATTCGCTTACGCTTATTCTTATAATGATGTTCAAACCCTCTGGCCTGCTGGGCAATTACGAGTTTTCGCTCACCCGGCTGTTTGACCGTGCTGTAGGGCGGTTTATCCATAAAAGCCATAAACAAAAGGCAGGTGCGAAGTAATGAACACAGTGCTGAAGGCAGAAAACCTTTCGGTGGAGTTTGGCGGCCTTAAAGCCGTAGATAACTTCAACATTGAAATTAAACAAGGCGAGCTGGTTGGCCTAATAGGCCCCAACGGTGCCGGCAAAACCACCGTGTTCAACCTGCTTACAGGTGTTTATCAGCCCACCGCGGGTTCTATTGAGCTTTGCGGCCAAAGCGTGGTGGGCAAAAAGCCCTACAACATTGTAAAGATGGGCGCTGCGCGTACCTTCCAAAACATTCGGCTTTTCAAAAAGCTTTCGGTGCTGGATAACGTAAAGGTTGCCTTCACCCAAAATATGCGCTATTCCATTCCTGAAGCGCTGCTGCGTCTGGGCAGCTATTGGAAGGAAGAAGCCGATGTGGAGAAGCAGGCACATTCGCTGCTAGAGGTTTTCCAAATGGAAAACCTGGCCGACCACGAAGCCCAAAATCTGCCCTACGGGCAGCAGCGCAAGCTGGAAATTGCCCGGGCACTGGCTTCCGGCCCCAAGCTGCTGCTGCTGGATGAACCTGCCGCCGGCATGAACCCCACGGAAACCAGCGAACTGATGGAAACCATTGCCACAATTCGCCAGCGCTTTGATATTGCCATATTACTAATAGAGCACGACATGAACCTGGTAAT
>CAYYOY010000188.1:0-4094 GCA_964473265.1 uncultured Oscillospiraceae bacterium | reverse complement strand
GAGGGCACCTGCGCAGTGGCGAAAGCGGTGGCCGATTCGGGCGCAATCTCGATTATTGGCGGCGGCGATAGCGCAGCGGCTGTGGTAAAGCTGGGCTTTGCTGAAAAGATGACCCATATCTCCACCGGTGGCGGCGCTTCTCTTGAGCTGCTGGAAGGCTTGGAACTGCCCGGCATTGCCTGCCTGCAGAATAAATAAGCAAATATAACTGGGCAAGGGAGGCTGTGTACGGCTGTACCCTTGCCAAACAGTGCCGCCGCGCCCTGCGCGGCGGCTATGCCCGTACCCGGCGGCCTACACCGGCCGCCCACTTGGCTGGAAGGATGGTAAACGCATGAATAAAGCTTTACGTCCGGCTGTAATTGCCGGCAACTGGAAGATGAACAAAACCCCTGCCGAGGCCCGCGCCCTGTTGGAGGAACTGGCACCACAGGTGGCCGGTGCCGGCTGCCGTGTGGTGTGCGCCGTGCCCTTTGTCTGCCTGGAAACGGCGCTGGCCGCCACCAAGGGCACAAACATTGCCATTGGCGCACAAAACTGCCACTGGGCTGCCAACGGTGCCTTTACCGGCGAGGTTTCGGCCCCCATGCTGGCGGCACTGGGTGTGGAATATGTGGTGCTGGGCCATTCCGAGCGCCGGCAATACTTTGGCGAAACCGATGTTACCGTGCAGCAGCGGCTGCGCGCCGCACTGGATGCCGGGCTTACCGCAATTCTTTGCGTAGGCGAGCTGCTGGAGCAGCGGGAACAGGGCATTACCAACGAGGTTTGCGCCCTGCAAACCAAAATTGCCCTGGCCGGCGTAACCGAGCAAGAGCTGGAGCGCGTTGTGCTGGCCTACGAGCCGGTGTGGGCCATTGGCACGGGTAAAACCGCCACGGCCGAGCAAGCCGGCGAGGTGTGCGGCGCTATTCGCCAGGTGGTGGAGCAGCTGTATGGTAAGGCAGCCGCCGAAAAAATGCCCATTCAATACGGTGGCAGCATGAACGCCGCCAACGCGGCCGAGCTGCTGGCCCAGCCGGATGTTGATGGTGGGCTTATTGGCGGCGCTTCACTTAAAGCAGCCGATTTTGCGGCCATTGTGTCGGCAGCCGGCAAATAAAACCAGCCGGATGGCCCACAGGGCTGCCGCAACCCGATAAGGAGAAGTAAGCAAGCATGAAAAAACCACTCATTCTCATCATACTGGACGGCTTTGGCCTAGGCAGCGAGCAGATGCAAAATGCAATTGTTGCCGCCAAAACCCCCAACTTCGATAAAATCTTCCAAAGCAATCCCTTTACCTCCATTGGCGCTTCGGGGCTGGATGTTGGTCTGCCCGACGGGCAAATGGGCAATTCCGAGGTGGGCCACACCAACATTGGCGCCGGCCGGGTGGTCTACCAAGAGCTTACCCGCATTACCAAGGCTATTATTGACGAAGAGCTGCCCAAAAACGAGGCGCTGCTTACCGCAATAGAAAATTGCAAACAAAACGACAAAGCGCTGCACCTAATGGGCCTGCTTTCGGATGGCGGCGTGCATTCGCACAACGCCCACCTCTATGCGCTGCTTAAGCTGGCGGCCAAGCACGGCCTGAAAAAGGTGTTTGTACACTGCTTTATGGATGGCCGCGACGTTGCCCCCACCTCGGGCATTGAATTTGTTGCCGAGCTGCAGGCGAAAATGGCCGAAATTGGCGTGGGCAAAATTGCCACCATTATGGGCCGCTACTATGCCATGGACCGCGACAACCGCTGGGAGCGCGTGGAAAAAGCCTACGTCGCTATGGTAAACGGCGAAGGCCAGTTTAACGCCGACCCCATTAACGTAATGGAAAGCTCCTACGCGCAGGATGTAACCGACGAGTTTGTGCTGCCCACTATTTGCACCGAGGGGGCCGAAATTGCCGGGGGCGATTCGGTTATCTTCTTCAACTTCCGGCCCGACCGTGCCCGCGAAATTACCCGCGCACTGGTAGACCCCGATTGCAAGGGCTTCGAGCGCAAGGGCGGCTGCATGTCGCTTACCTTTGTGTGCATGACACAATACGACGCCGCCATGCCGGGTGTGCTGGTGGCCTATACCCCCCAAAACCTGAAAAACACCTTTGGGGAATATATTTCCAAGGCCGGTATGCGCCAGCTGCGCATAGCCGAAACCGAAAAATATGCCCACGTGACTTTCTTCTTCAACGGTGGTGTGGAAACCACCTACCCCGGCGAAGACCGCGCGCTTATTCCTTCGCCCAAGGTAGCAACCTACGACATGCAGCCCCAAATGAGCGCCCAACAAGTAACCGAAGAAGTAATTAAGCGGCTGGAAAGCAAGCTGTACGATGTTATTATTCTGAACTATGCCAACTGCGATATGGTTGGCCACACCGGCAAAATGGAAGCTGCCGTTACGGCGGTGGAAACGGTGGATACCTGCGTGGGCCGTGTAATAGAAACGGTAACTAAGCTGGGCGGCGTAGCTATTATTACAGCCGACCACGGCAACGCCGACCAAATGAGCCAGGACGACGGTTCGCCCTTTACCGCCCACACCACCAACCCTGTGCCGCTGTGCGTGGTGGGCTACGGCTGCACACTGCGCCCCGGTGGCCGCCTTGCCGACATTGCCCCCACCATGCTGGAAATTTTAGGCATGGCCAAGCCAGAGGAAATGGACGGCCAAAGCCTGCTGGCCTAAGTAAGCGACGGCGCGTTTGCCTGCCTTTACCGAAATTATAAACGTAGGGCAGGGGCTGCGCATTTCACCCTTCAAAAATGTAATACTATAATTAATCTGTGAAGTGGAGGCAAACGAGATGAGGAACGGTACACTTTTGGCACTGCTGGCCTTTTTGGTTTCGCTGGTAGGTGTGGCCATTGCGTTGGCGGTGTATTTCCAGCGCCGGCGCTGGGACGACCTGGACGAATGCTTTGACGAAGATTTCTTCGAAGAAGAGCTGGATTGCGGCTGCGGCTGCGGCGACCAGGAGCTGCCCGCCGACATGGCACAGCAAGCTCAGGACGAAAACATATAGCCAAAGAAAAAACCCTCGGCAAGAGCCGGGGGTTTTTGTTTTCAAATGGGTGCTGTTGCGGCAAACCGGCGGCGGCTGTGCACCGGCCACGCAGTGGCCGGTGGGCTGGCGGCAGCCAGCCGGGAAAAGGCAGACGAAATACCGCAGGGTATTTTCGTCTGCCTTTTCCCCACAGCCGCAATAGCCTGCCTGTTTTTCAGGGGTGGGCTGAGCAGGCCCCGGCAAGCCACAGGGAATATGTAAAAAATTACCCCTATCTTAACAAAAACAGTCGTGATATACTTAGTTATGATAATAAACAGCAGAAAAGCTGTACTATAACAGGGGGAGGCTATTTCATGGAGGCTACCAACCGTGCGTGCAAAATTTACTACGAGGTAGACGAAAAACTGGTAGAAACCCAACTACAGAATGAAGATGCGGAAACCGTAACCGAGTTTGGGTTGGCGTTTCGGGCACTGGGGGGAGGGAACGGATTTTCCATACAGGGAATTTCCACCCGGCGGGCTCTTATAGAAGAGCTGCAGCATAAATTCCAGCGCGACTTATTTAATTCGTTTACCATCAATGAAATTGTTGAAGATTTTCTGGCCGGACGATTGGTATAACAAGTGCTTACATACATAGAGCAGGCAGCACAAGGATAGGCTGCCTGCTCTGCTGTGTGCAAAAGGATGGTGTGGGCAAGGCGGGGGTTATTTGCCCTCGGCTTGCCAACGCAGGGCCTGTTGGGTGTAGCGCCAGGAATCTTCGCACATTTGCTCAAGGCCATACTGCGCCTGCCAACCCAGTTGTTGGTGGGCTTTCGAGCAATCGGCATACGAACTGGCAATGTCGCCCGGGCGGCGGGGGGCAATGTTGTAGGCAATTTTTACGCCGCTGGCCTTTTCAAAAGCTGCGATTACCTCCAGCACGCTGGAGCCTTTTCCGGTGCCCAGGTTAAATGCCTGGGCGCCTTTGTTGTTTTGTAAATAATCCAGCGCGCTTAGGTGGCCGCGGGCTAGATCTACCACATGGATATAATCCCGCACGCCGGTGCCGTCAGGGGTGTCGTAATCGTCGCCAAACACCTGCAGACAGGGCA
>CAYYOY010000187.1:0-4149 GCA_964473265.1 uncultured Oscillospiraceae bacterium | reverse complement strand
CCCGTTCGCTGCTCAAACCCGGCCGCGAAAGCATTGCCAAGGTAGTTACCGAGAAAATTCGCATGTTCGGCTCGGCAGGCAAGGCATAAATTAAGAATTGCCCGGTAGGGATAATAAAGCAAGCGAGTGGCTTTGTGCCGCTCGCTTGCTTCTTTGTTTATAGACGCATTTGCACCAAGCACAAACACAACAGAGCCACGGAAAAACGTATTTTGTGGCATAATTAAAAAATTACCCTTTGCCGGGCAACCCTGTGCCCCACTTAGGCTACTTGCCTCGAAAGGCCTGCACAATGGCCTGAATACATTCCTGGCTCAGCGTAAGGGTATTGCCTGCGGCGTTGAGCGTGCCGGTGGTTTGCAGGCCAAGGGCGGGTGGCTCGCTGAGCCCGGCCATAAACTCGCCCGATTCCCGGCGCTGCATAAAATCTGTAAGGCTAATATCGGTTTTTATACGGCTTTGCACCGCCTTAAACAGCGCTTCGCTTTCCTGCCCGGCCGCCTGTGGCAGCTTTTGGTTGAGAATAGCGGCAATGAGCGCGGCGGCCCGGCTGGCGCTTACATCGGCACCTTCCCCCTCGGCACTATACAGCAGTATTTCCGCTGCAGTGGTGGCATCCAGTTGTAGAAGGCCGGGCGAAAGCTGCGTGCCCCCCACCTGCAGAGGTGTATCAAGCGTAAAATCTACCGGGCCGAAAATACCCAGTATTTCTTCAAAGGCCGCGCGGTCTATCTCTACCCAGCGGTCTACGCCCACGCCCAGCGCTTCGCCCAGCGCCAGTGCGCAGTAGCTGCCACCCCCCAGCTTGAAGGTGCCGCCCAGCGTATCGTTACGGCTGCCCTTGCGCACCAGCGTTTGGGTGGGCAACACCACCACGGGTATACGCCCTTGCTGGGGCAAATAGCCAATTAAAGCAAAGCTGGTGGCCTGGCCGTTTGTATCGGTGCCGCACACCAGCAGGGTAAGGGCATCCTGCTGGCGGGGAATATAGAGCTCTTCTTCCGGGGTGTTGTTGCCACTTCGCAGCGCAAGCACCGCAATGGCCATCATGCTAATAATAATTAGGAAGGATATTAGAAACGAAGCAAAAAAGGCCTTGCGCCCCTGCACCTTTTCCTGCGACAATTCCCGCACCCCCTGCAATGTTTTTCAAATAGCTTTGCCAAACGGGTGGGGGATTAATCAGCCTTTGGGGGCAGCAGCCTGCCGAATTGCAAGTTTACAGAATTTGTAGTATAATACGGCTATAAAGCGCCATCTTTCGGCAGAAAAAGCGAGGGTACCACAAATGGGTTTTGGGTTTGGCTACGGCTTTGGTTTAATGGAATATTTCTTTGAAAATATTTTCCCTGTCATATTTGTGCTAATGTTCGGCATAATCCTTACCGTGTTTATAACAGGCATTATTAAGAACATGCGGCAATCGGCCTACAACCGCAGCCAGCCGGTGCTTACCGTACAGGCCAGTGTAACCGGTAAGCGCGAAAGCCATTCTACATACAGTTCGCACGGCGCTGGGGAGCACCACCATACCCACACCCACACCTCTACAACCTATTATGCAACTTTCCAAGTGGAAAGCGGCGACCGTATAGAGTTTTCTATGGATGCAGCACAATATGCCGAACTTATGCAGGGCGACACCGGCCGCCTTACCTTTCAGGGCACTGCTTTTAAAGGCTTTGAGCGCGCCCGGGGCTAACTTATACTGGCGAGCCGCCCGCCATTTTATGCGGCAGCCGTTGTAAAACGGCGCGGAGGTAACAATATGGGTAGACTTTTTGGTACCGACGGTGTGCGCGGCATAGCCGGAACCGAGCTCGATTGCCAGCTGGCCGCAAATTTAGCCCGTGCCGCTGCTATGATTTTAGAAGAGCGCCTGGGCCGCCGGCCGCGATTTATCATTGGCAGAGATACCCGCATTTCCGGCCAAATGCTGGAAGCTGCCGTAGCCAGCGGCCTTTGTTCGGTGGGGGCCGACGCACTGCTGCTGGGTGTGCTGCCCACCCCCGCCGTAGCTTATCTGGTAAAGGAACTGGGTGCCGATGCGGGCATTATGCTTTCGGCTTCGCACAACCCCTATGAATACAACGGCATTAAATTTTTTGGTGCCGAAGGCTTTAAGCTAACCGACGAGCAGGAATTTGAAATAGAAGAAATTGTGCTGGACGGCAAAATGCCCTACATTGAACGCTGGGGCGCACAGCTGGGGCGCATTTCTACCGACGAAACCGCCGTGCAGCGCTACATAGAGCACATTGCCGCCACGCTGCCCCAAGGCCTGGCCGGCCTGCGCGTAGCGGTAGATTGTGCCAACGGCGCAGCCAGCGCCACTGCCGGCCTGCTTTTCGCAAAGCTGGGCGCAGAGGTGGAAATTCTCTACCAAGACCCCGACGGCCTAAACATTAACCAAGATTGCGGCTCTACCCACATGCAAGACCTCTGCAAGCGGGTGCGCGAAGGCGGCTTTGACGCCGGCGTGGCCTTCGATGGTGATGCCGACCGTTGCCTGGCGGTGGACGAGACCGGTGCCATCATCAACGGTGACGGCATGATGGCTATAATGGCCCAAAGCCTAAAGGCCAAGGGCAAGCTGGCGCAGAATAGCCTGGTGGTTACGGTAATGAGCAACTTTGGCCTTTTTAAGTTTGCCAAGGAACAGAACATTGCTACCGAAATTACCAAAGTGGGCGACCGCTATGTGTTGGAACGTATGCAGCAAAAGGGGCTTACACTGGGTGGAGAGCAATCGGGCCATATTATTTTTAGAGATTATATGACCACCGGCGACGGCCAGCTTAGCGCGGTGCAGTTGCTGGGGCTGCTGCACGAAAGCCGCCAGCCCCTAAGTAAGCTGGCGGGCACTATGGTAGCCTACCCGCAGGTGCTGGTGGGCGTGCGGGCCGATAGCCACATGAAAGCCCGCTGGGAGCTGGACGAAGGTGTGCAGCAAGCCATTGAAAAGGGCAACCGAGAGCTGGGCGGCGATGGCCGCATTTTGGTGCGTGCCTCGGGCACCGAACCGCTCATTCGCGTAATGGTGGAAGGCAGTGACGAGCAGCAAATTACGCAAATTGCAAACCACATTGCTGAAACCATGCACCAGCGGCTAGAACAGCTATAGGCACA
The DNA here is from genome assembly GCA_964473265.1 of uncultured Oscillospiraceae bacterium. GTDB lineage: Bacteria > Bacillota > Clostridia > Oscillospirales > Ruminococcaceae > Heteroruminococcus. The sequence goes on along the minus strand of CAYYOY010000187.1, from coordinate 1,020 downwards.
GCCTTTTCACAATTTTAATTAAACAAACGCCCCAGGCAATTCCGGCGGGAATTTGCCTGGGGCTAGGCATGTTTGTTACTTTATGCTGGGTACGCTAAAAATTAAACTCAGTCTGCCAATTAAAATCTCCGCTTTTTTCCACACTGGTGGGCCAATGGCTGCACCATGCAGGTGTTGTGGCATACTCCACACGGTCAAGGCTGGGTGTGTAGGGCTTAATATCAAGCACAGGGCTTTGGTCGTCGGCATCTATATAGGCAAGCCCAACCACGCCATTTTCCGCGTCTATGTAGGTAATATAGGCGCAGGATAATGCAATAGGATTAGGGCGCTGCGGCGAGCGAGTGGCAAAAGCCCCCAAAACAGCAGGCCCTTTGGTATAGGGCTTTTCTTCGGTTAAACTATTTCTATCGGCCTGATTATCACAGCCAGAAAACCACCAAAGCACGTTGATATACGAAAAGCCTTCCAGGCCGACCAAAGCCTTTTTGTATGCAGGTGCAAGCTCTAAGCGAAAGCCGTTCTCGTCAGCGCAGATGACCCCCACTTGGTTCACAACAAAAGTATTTGCCATAAAGAAATCTCCTTAAAAGTTCGATTTTTTACGGTACCGTATGTTCCAGTATAGCAATGTGTATTTATACTACAAGCCTTTTTAAAAATATTTTATGCTGCTTTACCGGGGAAATATAAGAACAAAGCAAACCAAAATCATACTGCAATTCCAAAAAGTTTGCAGGCTTTGCACACCTATTTGAGGGAAAGCTAAAAATGCCCGCAAAATGTCTGCCAAAGCAAAATTTTGCTGTACAGGCTAGCGGCATGGGGCAGGTAAAACCCCTCGAAACTAAAAAAGGGAGCAAAGCAGCATGAAAAATTCTAAAATGCCCATAGCAGGCATTGCACTTACTATGGCAGCCGCAGGCGGCGCTTTGTATATGATGAACGCCAAAGCCAGCAAGCGCCAAAAGAAGCAGTTTAAGCGCCAGGCCGCCAAAGCTGCCGGCACCATTTCTCAGT
>CAYYOY010000186.1:0-4184 GCA_964473265.1 uncultured Oscillospiraceae bacterium | reverse complement strand
GGGTGAGAAAGCAGTAGGTCGTGCCGGCACACCTGCTGCAACACAGAGACGTTAGGTAGCATACCCGGGGGTAGCTGTGGCGTAAGCTTAGGGAAGAAAAGTGGCGCGAAGCGTTCGTCCTTCAACTGCTGTTCCAGCCTGGGAATGTAGGACATATCGATAGCGGTTTTTACTCCAAACACCCGGGTGGCAGGCAGACGCAGCTGGCTGCGCAGCCGGCGCACCAGTTCGCTTTGTGTGCTGCCTGTAACCTCCAGCCGCACCGGCATAAGCTTTTTACGGGCCTTCAGCAGGCGTTCCATAGCCCCGCGGTAGTCAATGTCTTGGTCGAAAAGGGCCTCGTCGGCGTTGATATCGGCATTTCGTGTAACCCTAAAAAGGCAGCGCTGCTCTATTTTATAGCGGTCAAAGACCTTATCGCAATAGCGAAGAATCACTTCTTCTGCGGGAATAAAGCGCAGCTTTGTGCCGGTTTGGGTAAAAATAAGCCGGTCGATATGGCTGGCACAGGGAATAATGCCCAGCAGCTTAGAGCCATCCTTGGCCACCAGCAGAAGCGCTGCATAGGTTTCTTTGTTGTGCAAAAAGGGAAACGGGTGGTGTTTATCAATAATCTGCGGCGAAAGAATGGGTCGCAGCTCGTTGGTAAAGTATTCCCCCAGTTGCTTTTCCTCATTCTTTGAAAGCTTGGCGGTATCTAAAAGCTTGATACCGGCTTGAGCCATCTGCTTATAAATTTCTTTTACCGTTCTATCGCGTAGGGCTGCCAACGGGCGCACAGCCTTGTAAATAGCGTCGAGCTGTTCGGCCGGCGAAAGATGCGATTTATTATCCGGCAAATGGTCGCCCAGTAGCTGGCGGTCGTAAAGGCTGCCCACACGGATCATGAAAAACTCATCTAGATTACTGGTAAAAATAGCAGCAAAACGCAGGCGCTCGAAGAGCGGCAGGTTTTGGTCCTGCGCTTCTTCCAGCACCCGGCTGTTGAATTTAAGCCAGCTTAGCTCGCGGTTTTCATAGGCAGCAAGCTTCTTAGGCTGTTTTTCTTCTTTTTTTGACAAGCCAAACCACCTCCCTACAGAGGTTAGTATAGTCAATTCGCTTTTGAAACTGCCTGGCAGTTTTATAAGCGGCAAGCTTTGCTTGCTGGCACGTAAAAGGCGTGCGTTGACTATGTAGTCTATTTAAGCCATCCATTTGGGTGGCGCGTGGGGCAGGCTGCCCCACGCATTCAACATTAATTCAGATGCTAAATGACTATAGTAAGCATTTCCCGCGAAATTATACCTTTATCGGTTATTAAAAATGGAAAGGATATCGATAAAGCCCTCGTCATCGTCCTGTGTGGTAGTAGCCCCTTGGTCCTGCGCAGGTACACTCTCACCCGGCTTAAAGTGGTAGGTAGGTACACTGTAGCCGCTTTGATGTTCAAAATTGGTAGCAATAACGGTAATGCGCATTTCATCTTTAATGGTATCGTCGAAGGCCACGCCCCAAATAAGGTTTACATCCTTGTGGCAGGCATCGTGTATCATGCGCGAAGCTACGTTAATATCCGAAAGGTCAACATCGGGCGAGGTTACAAAGTTTACAATTACGCCCTTGGCCCCGTCTATGCTGGTTTCCAGCAGCGGCGAGGATATTGCCTGCCGGGCAGCCTTTTCGGCCTTGTCGGAGCCCGTGGCCTTACCTACACCCATGTGGGCAAAGCCGGCGTCCTTCATAATGGCGGTAACGTCGGCGAAATCGAGGTTGATAACGCCGGGTATGTTAATAAGGTCGGAAATGCTCTGCACCGCCTGGCGCAGTACATCGTCGGCCGCATTGAAGGCGTTGAAGAGGGTGATGCGCTCTTCCGAGATATACTGCAGCCTGTCATTGGGAATTACCAGCAGTGCGTCCACATGGTCGCGCAGGTTGGCAATGCCGTTTTCGGCCTGCTCCATACGTCGGCGGCCTTCAAATTCAAAGGGCTTGGTTACAACACCCACGGTGAGGATACCCATTTCCTGCGCAACCTGCGCAACCACCGGCGCGCCACCGGTGCCGGTGCCGCCGCCCATACCGGCGGTAATAAAAATCATATCGGTACCCTTGAGGGCCGCGGCAATTTCGTCGCGGCTTTCTTCGGCGGCTTTCTGGCCGCGGGTGGGGTCGCCGCCAGCGCCCTTGCCTTTGGTAAGCTTGTCCCCTACATGAAGTTTATATGTAGCCTGAGAAAAGCGTAAGGCCTGGATGTCGGTGTTTACAGAGATAAACTCTACACTTTTCATACCCGAGGCTATCATTCTGTTTACTGCGTTGCAGCCGCCGCCGCCCACGCCAATTACTTTTATGCAAACAACCTTGTCGTAGGTGCTATCCAGGTCAATGTTCATGATCATTTCAGCCTTTCCCCCTGTTTTGGACCAACGTATTCCTATTTTAGCAGATTTTTATACTAAGCGCAACAACTGCGGCCTATTGCGGGGCTGGAATATCGGGCGGCTCTGGAATATTGGGTGTGGCCGAAATTTCCGCCGGTGTTTCCTCGGTATCGTTCGGCCGCAGTTCCACCTCCGGCAGGGTGTGCTCTATTCCCTGGCCCAGCTGCGGGTATTGCTTGTGGATATCGCCCGGGCGGGCACGCAGCTCTTTTTCCACCGAAAGGTCGAGCTTACCTTCAAAGCCAGGTTCAAGATAGCTTTCCATAATTTCGCGGGCAAAGCGCAGCTTGTATTCCAAAGCGCCTTCGCTGCCAAATTCCAAGATAACACGGTTTTCATAAACCGCCGTAAGGTTGAGCCTGTCTGAAAGGTCTATCAGCCGCAGCCCCTCAAAGCCGTTGGCCTGGGCTGCCTGACTAAGGGCGGTTAGCATTTGCAGGGCTTCTTGCTGTTCTGGGGGCAGATATTCCCCCGCGCCCAGCCCCTCGGCCTGCAGCCCCAGCGCCAGCGGCAGTTCTTCGGGTGGCTCTGGCAGGCCGGTTGCCAGCAGGCGGCCCTTGGCGCTTAGCAGCGCATAGCTTGTCCCCTGCTGCAGCGCAGCCACCGCCGTGGCTTGGGTAATGGTGATATACACCGTAGGCGGGTAATCGATACGGATAGCCACCTCGTCTACATAGGGTAGCTCCAGCAGCCGTTCTCGAATGGCGGCACGGGGAATGCGCAGCAGGTTTTCACCCAATTGAATACCGGTGGTCTCCACCAGCTGCTGCTGGGGATATTGGCTGCAGCCGGTAACGGTAATTTCTTCAATGGGAAAAAGCACGGTAAGGCTAAGAGTGGTTACTGTACCGGCAAGCACCAAAAAGAACAATATGTACCACAGCACCGGGTTGCTCTTGTGGCGGCGCCGGCGAAGGGTTTTAGGCCGGCCACTGGGCCTGCCTGCCTTGCGGGTTGTCTGCTGCTTAGAAGAACGCCCGGCAGCCCTGCCGGTGGCGAAGGCGTCTTCCTGCCACATTTCGGCAAAGCCTGCAGACAACTCGCGCTTCGTTTTTGCTTGGAAAGAACGCATTTATTATTCCTCTTCTACATTTGCTCCTAAAGCTCTAAGATTAGAGGCAAAATTTTCATAGCCACGGCTGATATGTTTAGCGTGGGAAATTTCGCTTGTTCCCTGTGCGGCAAGTGCGGCTACTACCAGCGAAGCACCACCGCGAAGGTCTGTGCAGCGCATGGGGGCACTGTGCAGCTCTTTTACGCCTTCCACAACCGCTACCCGGCCTTCCACTTTAATTCTGGCGCCCATTTTGGCCAGTTCATCCACTTGTTTATAGCGGCTTTCAAATATATTCTCTATAAATACTGAGGCGCCGTCGGCCAGCGTTACCATACTCATCATGGTAGACTGTGCGTCGGTAGAAAAACCGGGGTACGGCATGGTACGTATGGTTTTTATACGAGAAAGTCGTTTGGGTGCGGTAAGGGTAATGGCCTGGGGTTCTACTTCCAACGAACAACCGGCCTCTTCAAAGAAGGGTATAATGGCGGTAAGATGGTCGGAACGCAGGCCGGTAAGGCAGACTTTGCCACCTGTAATGGCAGCACAGCAAAGATAGGTGGCGGCTGCAATGCGGTCGGGAATAACCGTGTGCTTGCAACTGTGCAGCTTCTTTACGCCGTTGATAACCACCGCACCCTCGGGCGTAATGGCAATGCTGGCACCACAGCTGCGTAGGAATTGCGCGAGATCGGCTATTT
>CAYYOY010000185.1:0-4250 GCA_964473265.1 uncultured Oscillospiraceae bacterium | reverse complement strand
CGGGCCAAGAATATTGGCGCCAATTACTCCACCTACCGTGTTGGTAAGCACACAGCCCAGCGTAACCCCAACCACTGCTTCGGGAAAAAGCAGCGGCAGCAGGGTAAGGGCTTCGGCCACCCGCACCTGCGCAAAGCCAAAGCTCAGTGGTGCCAGCGCAATGGAGGCCGCGGCGTAAATAGCGGCAATAAGTGCGGTAAAGGCAATGCGTACCAGCTTACGGAAATTTTCCGATCTGTTCATATCTATGCTCCTTTGGGGTTTTGCAGTCTTATTTGCTGTGGCTCTAGCAGGCTACGCAGTGCCAGCGCCCTGTAAACACGAAAGGCGGCCGGCAAAGTGGCTTCGCCCCCCAGCTGTGCCGGGGTAAACCAGCACAGCCCCGGCAAGCCTGGAATGGGCTGCTCCAGCTGGGCAAGGTAGCCCTGCATATGCCATTCTATATGGGTAAAGATGTGCTTGGCGGCAGGGGCGGACGTAAGGCTAAACTGCCGGCCACCCCATGCCGCAAGCTGCTCATGGGCTTGCCGCGGGGTAAGGTGCTGCGGCAGGTTGGGCAGTTCCCACAGGCCGGCCAGCAAGCCGCTTTCCGGCCTGCGCAGCAGCCCAATACTACCGCCGTAAAGCAGCACAAACACCGTGCGCTGCTCTAGCTTGCGGCGCTTGCGGGGGGCTTTTACAGGCAGCTGTGCCGCCACCCCCTGCGCCAGCCCGTGGCAATGGGTTTGCAGCGGGCAGGAAGGGCAGCGGGGGGTGCCGGGCAGGCACACCGTTGCCCCCAGTTCCATAAGGGCCTGGTTAAAATCGCCCACACGGGCATGGGGCAACACAGCTGTAACCTCTTGTTTCAGTTGGGCTTTGGTGGTGGGCAGAGCAATATCCTGCCCGTTGGCGCAAAGCCGGGCGGCCACCCGCAGCACATTGCCGTCTATTGCCGGGTAGCACAGGCCAAAGGCAATGGAGGCAATGGCCCCGGCGGTGTATTCACCTATGCCCGGCAGGGCAAGCAGCTGTTGGTAATCGGCCGGCAGCTCACCACCATGCTGCCGCAGCACAGTGCCTGCCGCCCGGTGCAGGTTGCGGGCGCGGCTGTAGTAACCCAGCCCTTCCCACAGCTTAAGCAGCTGCTGCTCGCTTGCCTGGGCCAAGTGTGGCAGGCTGGGCAACGCCTGCATAAAGCGCTCAAAGTAGGGCTTTACCGCCTCTACCCGGGTTTGTTGCAGCATTATTTCAGAAACCCACACCCTATAGGGGGTGGGTTGGCTGCGCCAGGGCAGCTGGCGTGCCTGGTTATCGTACCAGCGCAGCAGAGGCGCCGGAATTTCGGCAAGGTTAGCGGGCATGGTTTTCTCCTTTGCGCGGGTGGAATATATCCTGAAAGCATACCGCCACAGGCCGGCAGCTTTGTATAGTTTTATTATAGCATAGTCTGTCCACAAAGCAAATGTGAGCATATAAAAAGGCTACAAAGCCCCCTGTTTGGCCGTTTGCACCTTTTCCGGGTAAAACCGAGCCAAAACAGGGTCTTTTAACCTTTTCCAGAGCCTGTGCGTATAATGAACAAAGCCCAGCCTGCGAACCCAGGGAGGTGAAGCCGATGAAATGCTGTAAGGGCTTTGGCAGCTCCGTTGTGTGTATACTTTCGGTGGCATTTATTACGGGGGTGCTGACAGCACTGCTTTTCCCTCTTCGGTTTTTGCTGCTGGTCGCCTCTGTTTGTGTCATAACATTGGGGCTGATGGCTTTGACAAAATGAGGGTACAGTGAGGTGCAAGGCATGAAGATTGTGGTTGTGAAAAGCCCTCGGTTCCTTTCGGGACTGCTGCGGATGTTGTTCAAAATCAAACGTGAGGATACATAACAAAAGAGAACAATATCCGCACGGATAAGCCTCTAGGGTTGTTCGTGCGGACATTGCTTTTAAACCTAATAAAGCATATGGGCCTTGCAACAGCAAGGCCCATTGTATGTATTACGCAAACAGGTTGATCACCGCACCGGTGCCGTACACCGGGTTTTGCGGGGTAATTACGCCCAAGTTTTTGGTGTAGAGGTAAGCGCTAAAGTTTTCGTTGGAAATTTTGGGCGGCGGCAGCAGGTTTTGCGAGGGGGTAAGGTTGTTGGTAGCGGTGGTATAGGCCTGTTCAGCCAGGCCACCCCGGCCACCCAGCACACTGCGCACCTTAGAAGGGTCTTGCTGCAGGGCTGTGGTAAGCTTTCCTTCATTTACCGAAAGGCGGCCCGCGCTATCCACCAATATACCAATATCTGAAAGGCTACCGGCCGAAAAACGGCTGGTGCTAAAGGAATAAGCAAGGTCGGAAACCGGCCTGGAAAGGCTGGAATTGCTGTTTAGGAAGCTAAGGGTTTTGTTATAATCCTGCGCAAAGGTTTTAACCGCCTTCACCACAGCCTGCGCATCCGGCCGGTTTTGGCCTATGGTGGTTTCCCCCGCAGCTTTTAGCGTAGCCTGCAGCCCGCTTTGGCCCAGCGAAACAGTGTTGCTTGCCGAGGTGTAGCTGGTGGTATCCAGCTTATATACTGCGTCCTTGGCGGTTTGGGTATTGGTTAAGGATAAATTGCCGGCGCTGCCGGCAGTGGTGGCAGTAAAGGCCGCAGCTTCGCCGGTGTTTTTGCTTTCTATAACCAGCGAACTTTGGCCGTCCTTTTCGGTTACGCTGGCCGTTATGCCTAGGTTGGCGCTATTAATCTGCCCGGCTAGCTGGGTAAGCGCGTCGCGATTGGTGGTATTCTCAGCTACCTGAAAATTCAAGGTTGTGCTGCGCCCACCGGTGTTTATGGTAATGCTGCCATTGCCCCGCAGAGCGTCTTTTGCGGTGCTTTCAAAGGTGGCCGAGGTAGTTTTTTGGGTGGTTGCCACCTGCTGCACCGAAAGCTGCATATCTCTGCCGGTGTAAGGGGTGGAAGAGGGCGAAAGGCTTGCCACGGCAGTATTGCTGCTACCGTAACCCATTGGGTTAAGCAGGCTGCTGCCGCTGAAGTTTTTCAGCTGGGCGGCCGAGCTTTTCAGGGCAGACATATTTTCATACAGGCCGGCGTAAAAGCTTTTAGAGGTTTTATTATAGCTTTCCAGCTGCTGCATGTAGGCGGCATAGTTAGTCTTTTGCTTTTCCCGCAGGGCGTTGAGCTTGTTGTAGCTTTGCTGGCCATAGCTGGGCAGGCTGCTCTTAATAGGCTTTACCTGGTAGCCCGACGGAAAATAGCTGCCAATGGGAGATATGCCAATCATGCTTTCACCACCTTGTAGTGTAGAAGTATCCTTAATACTATAATCGTCCAAATGCTGTAAAAATGCAACCGCTAAAGGGCCATACGGAAGGGGTTTTTACAAATTCTGTAGGTCTGCACAAAATCTGGGAGCAAGCTATGTGCAGGTATATAAATTTTAGGCTACTGTATTGTATGTATGGGTAACGCAACGGCTACCCCGTAAAGGAAAAAGCGAGCAGCGCAGAGCTACTCGCCAAAACGAACCAATACCTCTATTGCTTAAAGCGGTTGGAATGGGAAATAAAGCCGTCGGCAAGTTTATCGATATAATCGAAGGAACGCCCTACACCTATGGCCACACATTCCACCGGGTTTTCGGCCAGGCGGGCATGCAGGTGGGTGCGCTGGTGAATAAGCTGCGGCAGACCACGCATAAGAGCACCGCCGCCCGTTAGCACAATGCCGTTGCTCTGCAGGTCGGCCACCAGTTCGGGGGGTGTGCGTTCCAGCACACTTTGCAGCGCCTGAATGATATGTTCGGCTTCGGCCAGCAGGGGCGCTACAAGCTCGCGGGTATCAATTTGCAGCTTTTGCGGCAGGCCGTTAAGCAGGTTGCGGCCCTTTACCTCGCATACTCTGCCTGGCTCTTCCGGCCAAACACTGCCCACTTGTATTTTGGTGCGTTCGGCGGTGGTCTGGCCCAGCAGAATGTTATATTTATCGCGTATGTAGCGCACAATGGCATCGTTCAGGGCATTACCGGCAACCTTTACCGAGCTTTTGCACACAATGCCGCTGAGCGAAAGCACGGCAATATCGCTGGTGCCGCCGCCAATATCTAAAATGATGTTGCCCGTAGGGCTGGTGATATCCAGCCCTGCGCCCAGAGCAGCGGCAACCGGCTCTTCTATGAGGAACACCTTACGGGCACCAGCCAGCAGCAGAGTATCTATAACTGCGCGGGCTTCCACCTCGGTTACGCCCGAAGGCACACAAACGCACACACGCGGCTTAATAAA
>CAYYOY010000184.1:0-4311 GCA_964473265.1 uncultured Oscillospiraceae bacterium | reverse complement strand
ACCCGCGGTGACGGTGAAACCGGCGAGGATGTTACCGAAAACCTGCGCACCGTGCGTTCTATTCCGCTAACGCTTCAAAATGCACCACCCCGGCTTATTGTGCGCGGGGAGGTATATATGCCCCAAAAGAGCTTTGAGGCCGTTGTGGCGGCGCAGGAAAACCAGGGCCAGCAACCCTTCAAGAACCCCCGCAATGCTGCTTCGGGTTCGCTACGCCAAAAAAACCCGAAGGTTACCGCTGAACGTGGCTTGGATATTTTTGTATTTAACTTGCAGCTCATGGAAGGGCAGGAGATGCAAAGCCACAGCCAAGCGCTTGAGTATTTGGCAAGCCTGGGCTTTAAGGTTTCGCCCACCTACCATGTGTTTACCGATATAAAAGAGGTAATTGCAGAAATTGCGCAAATAGGGCAAAACCGTGGAAAATATGGCTTTGATATCGACGGCGCAGTTGTTAAGGTAAACAGCTTTACACAACGAGAATTGCTAGGGGAAACCAGCAAATACCCCAAATGGGCGGTGGCCTTTAAGTACCCGCCTGAAGAAAAAGAAACCACCCTGCTGGAGATAGAAGTAAAGGTGGGGCGCACCGGCGCCATTACCCCTACGGCTATTTTTGACCCCGTTTTGCTGGCAGGCACAACGGTAAGCCGCGCCACGCTTCATAACCAAGATTTTATAGACCAAAAGGGCGTGGCAGTGGGCGACCGTATTGTGGTGCGCAAGGCGGGGGAAATCATTCCCGAGGTGGTGGCGGTAGCCTACCACAACCCCCAAAGTGAGGTTTTCCGCCTGCCCGAGCACTGCCCCAGCTGTGGCGCTAAAACGCTGCGTGAGAACGACGAAGCAGCCCTGCGCTGCCCCAACCTGGCCTGCCCGGCACAACTGCTGCGCAACCTTATTCACTTTGCCGCCCGTACAGCCATGGATATTGAAGGCCTGGGCGAGGCGGTGGTTACCGCCCTAGTGGAAAACGGATTGGTGCAATCTCCCGCCGATATTTACCGCCTTACTGCAGAACAGGTTGCCGGGCTGGAGCGCATGGGCGAAAAATCGGCCAATAATTTAATTGATGCCATTGAAGCTTCCAAGCAAAACGACCTTTCACGGTTGCTGTTTGCGCTGGGCATTCGCAATGTGGGCCAACGCGCGGCGGCATTGCTGGCCGCACGCTTTGGCAGCATGCAAGCGCTGGCCCAAGCGAGTGTAGAAGAAATTACAGCCATCGAGGGCATTGGCCCAGTTATTGCCGGTAATGTAGCCGATTTCTTTCGTGAAAACCATAACCGTGCACTGGTGTTCGAGCTGGAGGAGCTGGGGCTGAATATGCTTAGCCTTGCCCCCCCGGCGCAGGATGCCCTTGCCGGCCTTACCTTTGTGCTAACCGGCACGCTCACGGGTTTTACACGCGAGCAGGCCAAGGCTGCCATAGAAGCAATGGGTGGTAAAGTTTCGGGCAGTGTTTCTAAAAAGACCAATTACCTGGTGGCGGGCGAGGAAGCCGGCAGCAAGCTGGAAAAAGCCCAGGCACTGGGTGTACAGGTGATAGATGAGCAACAGCTGCGCGAGCTGCTGCAAAACAACTAAGGAGGACAAGCATGGATATTGATATTGCCAGGCTGGCAAGCCTTGCCCGGCTACGCATAGAGCCGGGGGATATGGAAAAGTTCGGCAGCAAGCTGCGGGACATTGTTGCCATGGTGGAACGGCTGCCCGAGCTTACAGAAGAAACATTGGCACTGGACATCCAAAACCCTATGGTGCTACGGCCGGACGAGGTTACCCCCTCGCTACGCCGAGAAGAAATTCTGGCCAACGCGCCCCAAACCGAAGCGGGTTGCGTAGTTGTGCCCAGAACCTTGGAATAGGGGGAAGACATAAATGCAGTTATATGAATATACCGCGAGCCAGCTTGGCCGCATGCTGCGAGAAAAGCAGTGCAGCGCCACCGAGCTTGCCAAATCTGCGCTGGAGCGCATGGCTGCCACCGAACCGCAGGTGCAGGCCTTTATTACCCAAACACCCGAAGTTGCACTGCAAGCGGCCGCCCAGGTAGATAAAGCTCTGGCGGCGGGCGAAAGCCTCCACCCGCTGGCAGGCATCCCCATTGGCATTAAAGATAACATTTGCACCAAGGGTGTGCGCACCACCTGTGCTTCTAAAATACTGCACAATTTTGTGCCGCCCTACAACGCTACGGTAATGCAAAAACTGGCCCAAACCGGCTGTGCAATGGTGGGCAAAACCAACATGGATGAATTCGCCATGGGTTCTTCTTGTGAAACCTCTTACTTTCAAAAAACCTACAACCCCCACAACCCTGCCTATGTACCGGGGGGTTCCTCGGGTGGTTCGGCAGCGGCGGTGGCAGCGGGCTCCTGCGTAGTTTCGCTGGGGTCAGATACCGGTGGCTCTATCCGCCAGCCGGCTTCTTGCTGCGGTATTGTGGGGCTTAAACCCACCTATGGTGCCGTTTCGCGCTACGGGCTGGTAGCCTTTGCTTCGTCGCTCGACCAAATTGGCCCCTTTGGCCGCTCTGTAGAGGACGTTGCCATGCTCTTTTCGGCCATTTGTGGGCAGGATAAATTTGACGCCACGAGTGCACCCCACAGCTGGCAGGAATTTTCCACCCCGCTAATTGGCGATGTAAAAGGCCTGCGTATCGGCATACCCAAGGAATATTATGGCGAAGGTGTAGAATGCGCTGTATGCGACAGTGTGCGGGATGCCATTAAGCAACTGGAAGCCCGAGGTGCAAGCCTGGTAGAGCTTTCGCTGCCCAGCACACCCTACGCACTGGCCGCCTATTACATTATCTCTTCGGCAGAGGCTTCTTCCAACCTGGCACGCTTCGACGGCGTAAAGTATGGCTATTGCGCCGAAGGAGCCGAAAGCCTTACCGAGCTTTACGAAAGAACCCGCAGCGAAGGCTTTGGCGAGGAAGTAAAACGCCGCATTATGCTGGGCACATTTGTGCTTTCTTCGGGCTATTACGATGCCTATTACAAACGCGCCAAGCTTCTGCAGAAGCGCATTCAACAGGAATATGCCCAGGCCTTTGAAGCCTGCGATGTTATCATTACCCCCACCACCCCCACCACGGCCTTTGCCATTGGGGCACACACCGAGCAACCGCTAAAAATGTATGCGGCCGACCTTTGCACTGTAACGGTGAACATTGCCGGCCTGCCGGCCCTTTCGGTGCCCTGCGGCATGGTGGATGGAATGCCCGCCGGCCTGCAGATGATTGGACCACGTTTTTCTGAAAAAGTATTGCTTTCCACCGCTCTTTGCTATGAACAGCTGGTGGGCGGCTTTGGCGGCCCGGTACATTGCAAAACCGCAGCAGGGGAGGGCAAATAAATGGGTTACGAAATTGTAATCGGCCTAGAAGTTCATGCCGAACTTTCCACCCAGTCTAAGATATATTGTAGCTGCCGCAACGCCTTTGGCGGCGAGGTGAATTCCCACTGCTGCCCCATCTGCACCGGTATGCCCGGCACTCTGCCCACCCTAAATGAGAAGGTGGTGGAATATGCCATACGCATGGGCCATGCTCTGGGTTGCAGCATCAACCGCATTTGTAAGCAGGACCGCAAAAACTATTTCTACCCCGACCTGCCCAAGGCCTACCAAATTTCGCAGTTTGACATTCCTCTATGTGAACATGGATATTTGGATATTCTGCTGGATGAACAAGGCAACACCAAGCGCATTGGTGTTACCCGCATCCACATAGAAGAAGACGCCGGCAAGCTGCTGCACGACGAAAGCTTTTCGGGTTCTCTGGTAGATTTCAACCGCTGTGGCGTACCGCTGATAGAAATTGTATCCGAGCCGGATATGCGCAGTGCCGCCGAAGCCAAGGCTTATCTGGAGGGTATACGCTCCATTTTGCAGTACCTCGATATTTCCGATTGCAAAATGCAAGAAGGCAGTATCCGCTGTGATATCAACGTTTCGGTGCGTCCCGAAGGCCAAAAGGAATTCGGCACCCGTGTAGAAATGAAGAATGTAAATACCTTTTCAGGTGCGGTGCGTGCTATTGAATACGAGGCAACACGGCAAATTGAAGTGCTGGAGGCCGGCGGTACCATCCGGCAGGAAACCCGCAAATGGGATGACTTAGCCGGCAAGAATATTCTGCTACGCTCCAAGGAAGACGCGCACGATTACCGCTACTTCCCCGAACCCGACCTGCGAACCATTGTAGTGGAAGAGGCCCGGGTGGAGGAACTGCGCCGGAGCATTCCCGAGCTACCCACCGCCAAGCTGCTGCGTTATATGCGCAGCCATGGTCTGCCGCCTTTT
>CAYYOY010000183.1:0-4338 GCA_964473265.1 uncultured Oscillospiraceae bacterium | reverse complement strand
CCCCCAGCGTAGGCCTGCGAGATACTATTCCCACCAGTGTGCGCAATGCCGTTACTGCTGTTTTAGGGCAGGCGATTTACTATAACGGTTCACTGGCCTATACCCCCTACCACGCCACCAGCGCGGGGGCTACCAATTCGGCTGCCGAGGTTTGGGGCGGGTATATTCCCTACCTTATTTGCGTAGACAGCAGTGTAGACAGAAACGTTGCCAGCTTTTCCAAGCGTGCCGGCCCCTACACGGCTGCCGATATTGCCCAGCGTGCAAGCCGTACCCTTGGCGTTACACTAGAGGGCGACCCTTCCGGCTGGCTGGTAATTGAAAGCTATACCGAGGGCGGCTATGTAGACCGCATTACCGTGGGCAGCCGCAGCATTAGCGGACGAGCCTTCCGCGAGCAATTAATGGCCTTTGCGCTGCGCTCCTCCTGCTTTGATATTGATTGGGACGGCTCTGCCTTTACCTTTACCACCTATGGCTATGGCCACGGCGTGGGCCTAAGCCAGACCGGCGCCAGCGAATATGCCAAGCAGGGCTGGAGCTACCTGGATATTCTTGACCACTACTACCCCGGCACTGAAGTTTGGTAGTGTATCTGCGGAACATTTGCCCTTTTGCCTACATATACATTGCAAGGTGGTAGAAACGTGCTTACTGATACCGATTACATGGCCATGGCGCTGGAACAGGCACGGCTGGCCGGCCAAGCCGGCGACGTACCTGTGGGCGCTGTAATTGTGCATAAGGGCCGGGTGCTGGCTCAAGCCGGCAACCGCCGCGAGGCCGATGCTTCTGCTCTGGCGCATGCCGAGCTGCTGGTAATAGACCAGGCCTGCCGGGCGCTGGGCAGCTGGCGGCTGGAAGGCTGTACATTGTATGTTACTCTTGAGCCCTGCCCCATGTGTGCCGGCGCTATTATAAATGCACGTGTAAGCCGGCTGGTGTTTGGCGCGGACGACCTGCGCTTTGGCTGCGCCGGCAGCCTGGCAAATTTGTTTGATATGCCGTTTAATCACCGCCCAAAAATTACGCGGGGTATAATGGCAGCAGAAAGCCGCAACCTGTTGCAGCAATTCTTTAATACCCGGCGATAGAAGGTAAAATCTTATACCTTTATTACTTTTTGTATAATAATGCCACTAATTTAGCGGAAAATGGCGAATATTGTTATATTTTCGTGCTTTTCCACACAATGTTGAAAACCCGCTGTGGAAAACACAGTGGAAAGAGTGGAAAACTAATATTTGTAAAAAACTATACTGGATGTAAATATGAGTAAAAACGGAGGACAACATGTACAGGCTGATTGGCGTTATTTTGGTCCTGCTGGTTGCGGTTGGCTGTGCTTTTATAGGCTACGGCTTGCTTACCATTGACGCACCGCCTTCGCCCCCGGCGCAGCCTGTACAAGCTGCGCCCGCTTCTTCCTCGAGCATGCAGTCGTCGCAATCTGTGGAAGAAAGCGCTTCGGCCCCTGTTACCGAACAAGAAATTAGCCAGGCTTCAGAAGTTCCCCCGCAAAGCCAGCTGGACCAGCCGCAGCCGGTTGCTACCCCGCACATGCCTGCGGAAGAGAGCAGCCGCTATTGGCTGGGCAAGCTTTCGGGCGCGCAGCGCACGGCCTACCAGCGCATGGTGGAAGCTGTGGAAAACTGCCAGAACTTTTTAGAGCTTTCCGACCTGCAAATTACCCGTAAGCAGTTTGCACAGGTGCTGGAATTTTGCGTGTTTGACCACCCCGAATATTTCTGGCTGAGCAAGAGCTACCAGTATCGCTATGAAAAAAGCAAGCCGGATATCGTGCAGCAGATTGTGCTGCTCTACACCGACGGGAAATATGTAGACCAGCCCGGCGAGGGGCAAGAAATGGTAAGCCAGGTAAGCCGCAAAGCTATTTTAGAGCGCCGTGCAGCCTTTAACCGCCAGGCGGAAAACTTTTTGCGCAGTGTACCTGTTCACTGGAACGACCTGCAAAAGCAGCAGGCCGCCTACGACTATGTAATTGCCACCACCCGCTACGATAATGCCGCAGTGGATAGCTTTACCACCGGCCAAGAGGATAGCTACACCGCCTACGGCGCGCTGATAAGCGGCCTTGCGGTTTGCGAAGGCTACAGCGAGCTTTTTCAATACCTTTGCAACCAGCTGGGGCTACGCTGCATTGTGGTGGTGGGTGAAAGCCAGGGCATTTCGCACCAGTGGAATATTGTGTGGCTGGACGGCGCCCCCGCCTATGCCGACCCCACCTGGGACGACAACGACGCACTGGAAGAGCTGGGCGAAAAGAGCTATTTTTATTTGAACCTTACCGACGATATGTTGAAATCGAGCCATACTATTGGAACCGGGGCGAGCATTTCTCGTTCGGAATATTTGGCCATGCTGCCGCGCTGCGGCACGCCCTCGCTCTACTACTACGCCCGCAATGCCCTGCAGCTCGATTTTAACCTTGGTCTGCCCGCTAATTCCGATAGCGTGCTGCAGGGTACACTGCGCCGGGGTGGCAAGTATGTGCTGGTGTTCTTCCCAAAATCGCTTACCACTTACCAGCAGGAAAACTGGCTGCAGGATATGGCCTTTAGCACCGACGGCAGCTTGTACCGTGCGCTGGACCGTGCCTGCGTTACCACCGATATTTACCGCGATTTTACCGGCTCGTACTTCACACTGGCTGAACGCAGCGTGGCTGCCATAGCCATAAGCTAAGCACAGCAGGAGTACAACTGCCCAATGGCATTATGCTCCTGCTTTTGTTACCCAGGGTGCTGGATAACCCGGTTTGCTTACCGCCGCAAAGCCCGGCCCGGTGGCCCCGCCGCAAAAAAAGCAAGGGAATTTCCCTACGGAAATTCCCTTGCTTTTTTTGCACAGCCGGCGCAGCCGGCTGCCCCAGCCCTAAAGGGCTGCGGGCGGGGCCACGGGCCGGGCCTGTATGTATGCTGTTAAGGTGTATTTTAGGTTCCCCGAACCACCACTGCCTGCCGGAGAGCAATTTTATTGCCCTGCATTAGCCCCTGCTGCTTCCAAAGCGTTTCATGCAGTCCACCAGTTTTTCCACACCCTCTATAGGCATGGCGTTATAAATAGAGGCACGCATGCCACCCACGCTGCGGTGGCCCTTCAGGTTAATAAAGCCCTCGGCGGCGGCCTGCTTTACAAAGGCTTTGTCGAGCTCGGCATCGCCGGTAACAAAGGGGATGTTCATAAGCGAACGGTAGGGTTTCTCCACCGTGCCGCGGAAAAGGCTGCTGCTGTCTAAATAATTGTAAAGCACGGCGGCCTTTTGCTGGTTGTAGGCATACATTTTTTCAAGCCCGCCTATTTCATCCCGCAGCCATTCCAGCACCAGCTTACAAATGTAGATGGTGTAGGTGGGCGGGGTGTTGTACATAGAGCCATTTTCGGCATGAATTTTATACTGGAACATGGCGGGGGTGCCGGGCATGCAATCGCCTATTAAATCTTCCCGCACAATGGCCACTGTTACACCCGCGGGGCCTAGGTTCTTTTGTGCGCCGGCATAAATAATGCCAAAGCGGCTTACGTCAATGGGCTGCGAGAAAATGCAGGAAGACATATCGGCCACCAGCGGCACGGGCGATTCGGGCGGCTGGGTAAAACAGCTGCCGTAAATGGTGTTGTTGTAGCAAATGTGCAGGAAATCGGCCTCGGGGTCTATGGCGGCGGGGTCAATTTCCGGAATGTAAGTAAAGTTACGGTCGGCCGAGGAGGCCAGCTCACGCGCCTTTAGGAAGCGTCCGCCTTCTTGAAAGGCCTTTTTGCCCCATAGGCCGGTTACTACATAATCGGCCTTGCCGTTTTTGCAAAGGTTCATGGGCACCATGGCAAACTGGCTGCTGGCACCGCCCTGCAAAAACAAAACCTTGTAGTTTTCCGGCACGCCCAGCAGGCTGCGAATAAGCGCCTCGCACTCGTTAATAATTGCTTCGTATTCGGGCGAACGGTGGCTCATCTCCATTACCGATTGCCCGGTAGTGCCATATTCCAGCAGCTCGGTGGCCGCCTTGCGCAGCACCGGCTCGGGCAGTTGGGAAGGGCCTGCCGAAAAGTTATATACTCTTGCCATGAACTAACCTCCTTATAGATTTTAGGGAATAGTGGTTGGCAAACTAAAATGCTAACTACTATTCTATGCAAATACTGCTTCTATGCTGCAACACTCATTTGCACACAGTAAAACGAACCAGCAGCATTTTGGGCAAGACCTTGGGCTTGCCAAAAAAGGCGAAGGAGATCCACTTTTTGCACCCTGTGCAAAAAGTTAGCTCCGTAGCCGGTGCGTGCCGACTGGTGCTGGGGGGCCAGGGGGTGCGAAAG
>CAYYOY010000182.1:0-4356 GCA_964473265.1 uncultured Oscillospiraceae bacterium | reverse complement strand
CCACACAGTATATCGGCAATATTATGGAGCTTTGCCAGGAACGCCGCGGCATTTATAAAGACACCAAATATCTGGATACCGACCGTGTGGAGCTACACTACGAGCTACCGCTTAACGAAATTATTTACGATTTCTTCGACGCCCTGAAAAGCCGCACCAAGGGCTATGCTTCCTTCGATTACGAGCTGCTGGGCTACCGTTCCTCCAAGCTGGTAAAGCTGGATATTCTGCTCAACGGCGAAGTGGTGGACGCCCTTTCCTTCATTGTGTTTGCAGACAGCGCCTACCCGCGTGCCCGTAAAATGGCCGAACGCCTGAAGGAGCACATTCCCCGCCAGCTTTTTGAGGTGCCTATTCAGGCGGCGGTGGGCGGCAAGGTAATTGCCCGCGAAACCGTAAAGGCCATGCGTAAGGACGTACTGGCCAAGTGCTACGGCGGCGATATTACCCGTAAGAAAAAGCTGCTGGAAAAGCAAAAAGAAGGCAAGAAGCGCATGCGCCAGCTGGGCAGCGTAGAAGTGCCGCAAGAAGCCTTTATGGCCGTGCTAAAGCTGGACGACTAGTTGAGAAAAAAGGCCAGATTTACAGCAACGTTCTGTAAATTTAGCCTGCGCCTCTTGCTTGACAAATGCCCCAGAAGCGGTATACTGTAATTAAAGGTGCTTGCCGGTAAACGGTTAGCCCAGTGTGTTACAAAAAATAACCGCTACCGGGCTAGGGGGGCGGTTATTTTTTTATGGTAACTATAATGCATAGTAAGAGTGTCATAAAAACGATTATGTACTCCATTCCCATAAAACCACCTCCTTTCGGAAGTGGGCTAACCGCCTACCGTTGTGGCAAGCACCACCCAAAGTTTACCAAATAATTCGACAATATGCAACCGCACCCAATAAAATGAAGCCGGAAAGGTGTTTGTTTTGCTGCACATTACCATATGCGCCATAGGCAAGCTGGGGCAAGATTGGCTGCGCCAGGGTTGTGGGGAATACGCCAAACGTTTGGCACCCTTTTGCAAGCTAAACGTTATAGAGCTGCCCGAACACCGCCTGCCCGAAAAGCCTTCTGCCGCGCAAATTGCGCAGGCGCTGGAGGCCGAGGGTAAAGCCATGCTGGCTAAAATTCCCCCCGGCAGCTTTGTGGCAGCTTTGTGTGTGGAGGGTGAGGGAATTACCTCTGAAGAGCTGGCCCAAACCCTTACCCGGCTGCCGGTGCAGGGGGTAAGCAGCCTGTGCTTTCTTATAGGCTCTTCGCACGGGCTTGCGCAGGAATGCAAAGCAAAGGCCCGGCTGCGGCTTTCGCTTTCAGGCCTTACCTTTACACACCAGTTGGCCCGGTTGCTGCTGCTAGAGCAGCTCTACCGTGGTTTTTGCATTGCCGGTGGCATTGGCTACCACAAGTAGCACCGGCGTTTTTGGCCTGAATAAGGGGCTTTTTACGTTCTGTTCACAATTTTTGACAATTATTATGCTATAATATAGCGCACATGGCACGAATGCCGCAGAAAGGAGATTGCCAATGTCTAATAGCCCGCAACCATCGCTGCAAAGCCGCTGGCAAGCTCTGCGCGAAAAAATGCGCCAGGCCCGCGCCGAGGCCCGTGAACGGCGCAAGCAGCAATTGGCACTGCAGCGCGAAAAAAAGCAGCTGCTGGAAGAACAAAAGCTGCAACGCCTTACCCTGCAGGAAGAAAAGCGAAGGCTGGAAGAGTTGGATACCCTTACCGAGCAGGGTGACCACAAGGCAGCTGCCGAAGCCAAGTATTTACGCAACCGCCACCGGAAGCAGCGGGCCGACCAAATGCACCGCACAATTTATTCTCCTGGAGAAACCGCCTACCGGTGGCTTTATTATATCGGCGTGCAGGCAATTCGCCGCACCCGCAATGTGCAGCGCCATGCGCGCGCCGCCTACCGGCTTTACCGCCGGCGGCTGGTTTACCGCATAGAGCTTTGGCGTGCCGGCAACATCAAACGTAAAGAATCGATGGTGCGTTCTGTCAAGGCCCCATTTAAAGAAGTGCATCGCAACTACCGCCAGTTTGCCGAAGCCGTGGCCAACGCCAGGGCAGAGGGTGGCTATTGGCGGGCAATGCGTATGGCTCTCACCCGGCTGGGCGTGCTTACCGGCGGTAGCCGCCGCCCACTGCGCAGCATATTCAATTACCTTATGCCGGTGTTGGGGCTGGCATTACTGCTTACCACCATTACCTATTTCCAAAACCTTACCTTTGCCCTTTCGGTTAACTATGCCGGCGAAGAGCTTGGGTATATTGCGGATGAATCGATCTTTGAGAACGCCCAGAAAACCATGATGAGCCGGGTTATCGGCCAAGCCTATACTACGGCTTCCGACACGGTGCCGCGCTTTAGCCTTTCGGTGGTGGAAAAACACCAGCTTACCGATGCCGACACACTGGCCAACGGCATTATTAAAGCTTCCGGCAGCACACTGGAGGAAGCCGACGGCCTATATGTAGAGGGCAAGTTTGTGGGTGCCGTAAAGAACGGCAACTCGGTGCTGGCCTACCTAGATGCCGTGCTGCAAAAGAATAGCACCGGCCAGCGGGGCGAAGTAATTTCGTTTGTTAAGAGTATTTCGCTTAACCGGGGGCTTTACCCGGTAAGCTCGGTGGTAACGTTATCCGATATTCAGCAGCGGCTGCAGGGTGAAGACGAGGTGCAGCGCGTTTACACGGTGGTGGCAAACGACACCCCTTCCGGCATTTCGCAAAAGCTGGATATTTCTATGGCACGCTTACGCCAGCTCAACCCCGATATTGACACCCGCCTGCTGCCCGGCCAACAGCTTATTATAGAGAAAAGCGTACCGCTGTTGGGCGTGCGCGTAACCCGCACAGAGGAATATTTTGAAGATATTCCCTTCCCCACAGAAGTTACCTACGACAACCGCTACTACCAGGGCTATTCTGCCGTGCTTTCGGCCGGTAAGCCCGGCAAAAACGCCGTGGTGGCGCGTGTAACCTATGTGGACGACGATGAAGTAGAGCGCAATGTGCTTTCGCGCGAGCAGGTTTCCGACCCTGTGGCCCAAAAGGTTGTGCAGGGCACGCAGAAGCCGCTTACCCAGCTGCCTGCCGGAACCGATACTTCCGCCAGCTTTATCTGGCCGGTGGACGGCGGCTACCTGAGTTGCGGCATCAACGGTTACTATGGCCACACGGGCATGGACATTGCCAGCAGAGGCCAAATTGGTCTGCCCATTCGTGCCGCGCAAGCCGGCAAGGTTACCCTGGCTGTCTATTCCGGCCCCTACGGCCGCCATATTATCATAGACCATGGGAACGGTGTGCAAACGCTTTACGCCCACTGCAACGCCCTATATGTAAAAGCGGGCGACTATGTAATGCAAGGCCAGCTGATAGCCGCCCTTGGGCGTACCGGACGTGTTACCGGCCCGCACCTGCACTTTGAAATTCGTGTAAACGGCCGCTACATGGACCCTGCCAAGTATATTGGCACCTACTACAACCGCTAAACAAACGCGAAAGCCCTCCGGCAGATTGCCGGAGGGCTTTTTGTGTGCTTTGTCTAGGGGAAATACTTTTGTGTATTTAAGATTATCAGTGTAGTTACAAAGCAAGGTGCTCGTGCAACCTTTAGGCATTTCTACCACATGTGCGACACACTCGCCGAAGCGGGCGGAACTTAGTTGTGTGCTTACGGCAAATATGTTTAAATTCTCAGCTTAAACCGGCACATTAGTGCACCAGTTCGCCGTCCCATTCCAAAATGCCCCCAAAATCGTATACATTTTTGTAGCCGAGGCTTTGCAGGGTGCGGGCGGCGTCGGCACTGCGCCGGCCACTGCGGCAATATACCAGAATGGTTTCGTCTTTATCGGGCAGTTGCTGTGCGGCAAGCTCCTCTAGCTGGGTATCGGGAATAAGCAGTGCGCCGGGAATGTGGCCCTCGTCATATTCGCTTTGGGTGCGTACATCCAATATCACCAGCGGCTGGCCGCTTTCCATTTTCTCTTTGGCTTGCTCGGGGGTAATTTTTTTATGCATACCTTGTGCTTCCTCCTGGCTGCCCTGCGGGGCTATGCGCAGGGCGGTTACCTGCACAGGGTAGCTTTCGCGTATTTGGGGGGCTATGGTAATTTCCAAACGTGTGCCGGGGTGAATATCTTCGCGGGCAATGCCTTCAAAGCGTGTCTGGTTGGTTAGAGATACGCTGGCCTTATCGAAGCCCGCGGCATCGTCGGTATACACCAGCAGGCTGGTATCGGTTGCGTCTTCTACCCGGGCGGTAAAGGTAATGGTATCTTGGCCGGAGGCCGTGCAGGCACACAGCAGCAGGCAGGCAAGCAGGCAGCACAAAAGCTTTTTCATAA
>CAYYOY010000181.1:0-4370 GCA_964473265.1 uncultured Oscillospiraceae bacterium | reverse complement strand
CAAAGAAGGTTGTTATTTCCGCCCCCGCTAAGGATAAGGAAACCCCCACCTTTGTTATGGGCGTAAACCACAAAGATTACACCACCGACATGACCGTGGTTTCCAACGCTTCTTGCACCACCAACTGCCTTGCTCCCCTTTCTAAGGTTATTAATGACAACTTCGGCATTGCCGAAGGCCTTATGACCACTGTACACGCCACCACCGCCACCCAGAAGACTGTGGATGGCCCTTCGAAGAAGGATTGGCGCGGCGGCCGTGCGGCAGCCGGCAATATCATTCCTTCCTCTACCGGCGCTGCCAAGGCTGTAACCCTGGTTATCCCCTCGCTGAAGGGCAAGCTTACCGGCATGGCCTTCCGTGTGCCCACTCTGGACGTTTCGGTAGTTGACCTTACCGTAAAGCTGGAGAAAGCCACCACCTACGAAGAGATCTGCGCCAAGATTAAAGAAGCTTCCGAAGGCGAACTGAAGGGTATTCTGGGCTACACCGATGAAGCCGTGGTTTCTACCGACTTCACCACTGACCCCAGAACTTCTATCTTCGACGCTAAGGCAGGCATTATGCTCAACGAGCGTTTCGTAAAGCTGGTTAGCTGGTACGACAACGAGTGGGGTTATTCCTGCAAAGTGCTTGACCTGATTAAGCACATGCACAGCGTTGACAACAAGTAAGAAATATTTACCCAAAGCCCCGGGTGTACCCGGGGCTTTTTTGTTGCCCTTGTAAAACCATTTCGCTGCTGTATTGCCTTTCATGCTGTGGTAGTGTATGATAATGCCAAGCCAAAACCATTGCTACGCATAAAGGAGCTAACAATATGAAAAAGCAACCAAGCACTTCCTACCTAGTGCAGCTTAGCCTGCTGGCTGCGGTAGAAATTTTGCTGGCTTTTACGCCCCTTGGCTTTATTCCGCTGGGCATTACCAATGCTACCACACTGCACATTCCCGTAATATTGGGCGGCATTTTGCTGGGGCCGGTGGCGGGTGCTGTGCTGGGGGGCGTGTTTGGCGCCACCAGCATCGTAATAAACACTATACGCCCTACAGCTACCTCGTTTGTGTTTTCACCCTTTTACATGGCGGCGGGCTTTTCGGGTGGCTGGCGCAGCCTTGTGGTGGCACTGCTGCCCCGCATTCTGGTGGGTGTGGTTGCCGCCTATGTGTTCCGGCTGGCACTGCGGCTGTGCAAGCAGCGTAGCTTTGTGGCGGCGGCCATTACCGGCGTGGTGGGCTCGCTTACCAACACGGTGCTGGTGCTTTCGGGCATTTACTTTTTGTTTGGGCAAGCCTATGCCCAGGTGCGCAACGTGCCTTTTGAAGTGTTGGTGGGCCTGCTGATGGGCATTGTAACTATGAACGGCCTGCCCGAAGCGATAGTGGCCGGCTTGCTTACAGCGGCACTGGCCAAAACACTGCTGGGGCTGCGCAGCCGGGTTGTAAACCGGTAGCCGGCTGTTTGCATGAGGAAGGCCCACGGCAACCGCCGTGGGCCTTGTTTTATAATGTGTGGCAGGCTGCCCCACGTGCTACCCGAATGGGTGGCCTTAATAGACTGCATAGCCACGAACATCTCGCTTATAAAACTGCCTGGTGGTTTTTAAGCAAATTGGCTATGCACTGTAGCGTCTAGCGCAATATGCCGGTGCTCGGCAGCCCCCAAACAAAAGCCCGCGGCAGTTGCCACGGGCTTTTGTTTGGGGGCTTAGTTATCGCCCCGGGTGAGATTTTCAGCGTAATCCTGCAGGCTTGCGTAGGAATTCACGCTGTCGCTGCGCTGGTTCATTTGCTCTTTCACCGGTTCGGGCAGAGAATTATAAAACTCTCTGGCTTGTGGGTCGTCGGCTATAAGGGCTTCCAGGCTGGGGTATTTTTTCTGCTGCATTGCCATCACCTCGGTAGTAGCATTTGCAGCTTTTCCCATTTCATGCACGGGCAAAGGTAAGCGGGGCACGTTTACCTCCAAGAAAAAACCGGCCGGGCGGGGGCATCCCTCACCCGGCCGGCAGCCGAAGTATAAGCAAGTGCGCTATGCCCTGCCCTGCAGTTGTTCGTCAATAGCGGCGGCGGCTTCCTTGCCGGCGCCCATGGCCAGAATAACGGTAGCGGCACCGGTTACGGCGTCGCCACCCGCATAAACGCCTGGCAGCGAGGTTTTTCCGGTAGTTTCGTCCGCTACAATGCAGCCCCAGCGGTTGGTTTCCAGCGCGGGGGTAGAATTTTTAAGAATAGGGTTGGGCGAGGTGCCAATGGCCATAATTACGCAGTCTACATCCAGCACAAAGTTGCTGCCGGCTTTTTCCACGGGGCGGCGGCGGCCGGAAGCATCGGGTTCGCCCAGCTGCATTTCCACACATTCCAGGCCGGTTACCCAGCCTTCTTCATTGCCCAGCACACGCACCGGGTTGCAAAGCAAGCGGAACTCTACACCCTCCTCACGGGCATGGTGCACTTCTTCCAGGCGGGCGGGCATTTCTTCCTCGCCACGGCGGTAAACAATATACACCTGCGCACCCATGCGGCGGGCACTGCGGGCGGCATCCATGGCTACGTTGCCACCGCCCACCACCGCCACCTTGCGGGCCTTCATAATGGGGGTATCGTATTCGTCTATGTAAGCTTTCATTAGGTTAATGCGGGTAAGATATTCATTGGCCGAAAATACGCCGTTGAGGTTTTCGCCCTCTATGCCCATAAAGGTGGGCAGGCCGGCCCCGGTGCCAATGAATACCGCTTCAAAGCCCTTTTGCTTGAGTTCATCCAGTGTAATAGCGCGCCCGGCCACCACGTTGGTTTCCAGCCGCAGGCCGGCGGCTTGCAGCTTTTCAATTTCCTGCGCAACAATATCTTTCGGCAGGCGGAATTCGGGTATGCCGTACACCAGCACGCCCCCGGCCTGGTGGAAGGCCTCGAAGAGCGTAACCTCGTAGCCCAGCGCCAGCAGGTCGCCCGCGCAGGTAAGGCCGGCCGGGCCGCCGCCCAGCACCGCCACCTTATGCCCATTAGAGGGGGCGGGGGTAATTTTTTCGCTGCCGTTTTCCATAAACCAATCGGCGCAGAAGCGTTCCAGGCGGCCTATGGCCACGGGTTCGCCCTTTATGCCGCGTACACACTTGGCCTCGCACTGCACCTCTTGCGGGCAAACACGGCCGCAGATAGCCGGCAGCGAATTGGTTTCGCGTATTTTGTGGTAGGCCTGGGCGAATTCGCCGGCCTGCACCAGCTCTATAAATTCGGGAATTTGCACCTTAACGGGGCAGCCTGCCACACAGGGGCGGTGTTTGCAGCCCAGGCAGCGGGCGGCTTCTTCCAGCGCCATTTCGGGGGTGTAGCCGGTGGTAACCTCTTGAAAGTTGTGGCAGCGCTGTTCGGGGGGCTGCTCGGGCATGGGCACCTTTTTCAGCGACATATTGCGCTCCGGCTTGGGGCGGTGCATGCCCTCCAGCTTGCAGGTGTGCTCTTCCAGCGATTGATGCTCTTGCTGGGTATACATGCGGGAACGGCGAATGGCTTCGTCAAAATCGACTTCGTGGCCGTCGAAATCGGGCCCGTCTACGCAGGCAAACTTTACTTGGCCGCCCACGCTAACCCGGCAGCCGCCGCACATGCCGGTGCCGTCTATCATAATGGGGTTGAGGCTTACCATGGTTTTAATGTTGTGCTGCTTGGTAAGCTGGCAGACAAACTTCATCA
This sequence comes from uncultured Oscillospiraceae bacterium, assembly GCA_964473265.1. GTDB lineage: Bacteria > Bacillota > Clostridia > Oscillospirales > Ruminococcaceae > Heteroruminococcus. The sequence continues at coordinate 675 of CAYYOY010000181.1, read as the reverse complement.
TAACCAGCGGGCCAATGGCAATTACATGGTCGTATTGTTCGCCCGAGGCCAGCAGCTCTTCTAGTTTATGGGTAACCAGTGCCTTTTCGCCGTAGCTGCCATCGTCGGTGAGTATGTAGAGGTTATCGCAAGCGGCGTGCATTTCCTTTTCCAGAATGACAAACTCGCTGTTGCGAAAGCCGGCAATAATATCTACCTTGCCGCCCGCCTGGTGGATGGCCTTAGCCTGGGGGTAGGCAATGGCGCAGCCTAGGCCGCCGCCAATAACCGCAACCCGGCCCAAGCCTTCGGTGTGGGAAGGCAAGCCCAGCGGGCCCACGAAATCGGCAATTTCTTGCCCTTGGGTAAACTCGGCCAAGTGGCGTGTGGTTTTACCCACCACCTGAAAGATAATGGTTACGCTACCGCGCTCACGGTCGTAATCGGCAATGGTGAGCGGAATACGCTCGCCCTTTTCGTCTGAGCGCAAAATGATAAACTGCCCGGGCAGACACTTTTGGGCAACCATGGGTGCCTCAATTTCCATGAGTACAACCTGGCTGGCAAGGTCCTCCCGGCGGAGTATTTTATACAATGCTACCACCTCGTATATTATTACATTCTTTTATCATAATCTATTTTTTTCTATTTGTCCATACACGCAGAGCCTGCATAAACAGTAGGATTTTGGCAATT
>CAYYOY010000180.1:0-4390 GCA_964473265.1 uncultured Oscillospiraceae bacterium | reverse complement strand
TATACACACCGCCAAAAACAGGGTCCGATTTACTGGTAATAAGGTTCTCCCCCACGCCAAACAGGTCTACTTGGGCGTTTTGTAGCAGAAGGTCACGTATAATATATTCGTCCAGCGAGCTGCTGGCAATAATTTTCACATCGGGAAAGCCCGCCGCATCCAGCATGGCACGCGCCCGCTTGGAAAGGTAGGCGATATCGCCACTGTCTATGCGGATGCCCGTGGGGCGGCCACCGGCCGGCAGCACCACCTCGCGAAAGACGCGGATAGCATTGGGCACGCCGGATTTTAATGTGTTGTAGGTATCCACCAGCAGGGTGCAGTTTTGGGGGTAGAGCCGGGCATAGGTGGCGAAGGCTTCGTATTCGGTGTCGAACACCTGCACCCAACTATGCGCCATGGTGCCAACGGCGGGAATGCCGAAATCTCGGTCGGCCAGGGCACAGGCGGTGGCGCTGCAACCACCCAGGTAGGCGGCGCGGGCACCCAGCACGGCGGCGTCGTAGCTTTGGGCGCGGCGCGAGCCAAACTCGAACACCGGGCGGCCGGCTGCGGCGCGGATGATACGGTTGGCCTTGGTAGCCACCAACGATTGATGGTTCAAGGTGAGCAACGCCATGGTTTCTATCAACTGGGCCTGCAGAACCGGCCCTTTTACCGTAAGAATAGGCTCGTTGGGGAAGATGGGGGTACCCTCTTCGGGTGCCCATAGGTCGCAGCTGAAGCGAAAGCCACGCAGATATTCCAAAAACTCTTCACAGAAATGGCCTTTTCCCCGCAGGTAGGCAATGTCTTCTTCGGTAAAGGAAAGGTTGTTAATATAGGCAACAAGCTGTTCCAGCCCGGCAAAAATGGCAAAGCCGCCCCCGTCTGGAATGCGGCGAAAGAACATATCAAACACAGCTTCGCGCTCGGCCAACCGGTTGTGGAGGTAGCCGTTGGCCATGGTGAGCTCGTAATAATCGGTAAGCATGGAAAGGTTGCGGGGGTCTTTTACATTTAGCGGCATTGCAATTCTCCTACAGCGTAATATCCTGCACCACTTCCACACCGGCGGCCAGAAGGCCGGCCAGGCTGGCAAGGTTGGCAAGGTCGGCCGGGTGGCCGGGGGCGTCGTAGGTATCTACCAGTGCCATGGGCACAATTACCCGGGCGCTTTGGTTGCGTTCATTCAGGGTAGCCTTAAGGCTGGTTGCAAGTTGATAGATACAAATATCGGTGCAGCAGCCGGTGATGATATAGCTGCTAATTTCCGGCCGGGGCAGGCCGCCGCCGGCCAGCAGGCCGTTGGTGCAATTTTTGTGTACCACAAAATGTTCCAGGCGGCCCAGCTGTTCCACCAGTTGAGGTTCTTCGCTGCCCTGCATGCAGTGCGCGGGGTAGGCCGAAAGCTCGGGCGAGGCGGGGGTGTGGCAATCGCTGTAGGCCAGCAGAGCAAATCGCCGGGCAATGGCGGCGTCCAGCAGGGCTGCTATTCCGGGCACCAGCGCCTGCACTCTGGGGGAATAAAGGCTGCCGGCCTGGGCAAAGCCCTTGTTCATATCTACCACCAGCAGCATGGTTTGGCCGGGGGCAAAGCTTTCCAGCGGCAGCGAAGGCAGCGCTGCCAAATCTTTTACCATTTGGGCGGCGGCATCTGCGGCCTGGCGGGCAAGAGTGTCTTTTTCGGCAAAGGGTAACATTGGGCAGCATCCTTTCAAGGCTATTTAGCTTAGGGTTTTTTACCAATGTAGAGGGTAATTTCCTCGGTAAAGCGGGCCATTTCTTCCATGGTGTCGGGCTCCAGCACGGTGATGATTGCCTGGGCAGGGTAAACGCCCTTTTCAAGCTCAACATCCAGCGGGGCTTCGGTAATGTGCCAGCCGGGCTGTACCAGGCCGGAACAGTAGACCTGCCGGCTATCTTCCCCCAGCAGAAATGCCACTCGCATGGGGTAGGCGTTGCCGGGGGTATTTTCTATAAGCACGTTGCCGGGCTGGCTACCACTTTTATAGTATGGCCTGGCAGAAAGCAGATAGAAGAAATTTTGTGTGTCGGGTTGTTCGGTAAGCGCGCCGTAGCCCGGCAAGCGGCCGGCAGCGGCATAAGGGTCGTCCCCCTGCTTGGAAGGGGGCGGTGTACCCGCCCGGGTAAGTGCCACTAAAACAATGCCCGTGCACACACAAAGCAACAAGGCCGAAATACACACCACAATGCCGGCCAGGCGGCCGCGCCGGCGCTGCTGCTGCTTTAGGCTCATTGTGCTTCCCCACCCAGCGGGGGGGCAAGGTAGTGGCGGCGGCAGGTGGGTATGTAATAATCGGGTTCCGAGGGTTTTACATCCCCCATTTGAATAAGCCCGCCCTCATACACCGGTTGGCCACCGGAAATGCGCAGGTTCATGGTAGCCTTGCTTTTGCAGAAGGTGCATACCGTTTTAATTTCTTCAATGCTGTCGGCATAATAGAGCAGCGCCTGGCTACCCTCGAAAAGCTGGCCCTTTACATAGCTGTTTTTTAGGCCATAGGCAATTACGGGAATATTTTTTTCATCCACCAGGCGGGCCAGGTCTTCCACATGGGCGCGGGAAAGGAACTGGCACTCATCCACCAGGATGCAATCGATGCTGCTTTGGTCTAAAACCTTGCAGACGGTATCCCACAGCGATTGCCCGGGGGCAATATCATAGCATTCGGCCGAAACACCCAGGCGGCTGTCTACCCTGCCCTTGCCCGAGCGGGTATCGAGCAGGGGTTTAAGGATAATGGAGCGTTTGCCCTGCTCGCGGTAGTTGTAGTCTACCATAATAAGGTTGGCTGTTTTAGAGCTATCCATGGTGCCGTAGCGGAAATAAAGCTTGGCCATTTGTAGTTTCTCCTTGTGAGCTGAACTAATCTTTCAAAGCAGCGCCGGGCACTGGAGCGTTACTTTTCTTGCCCTGGTGGAAAAAGTGCCGCGAGTAGCCCCGCAGGGGGCGCACCCCTTGCCCCAATTGCATGGGTGCCTTCCTCCGCAAAGCGCCCGCAGCCTTTGCGGGCAATATACAGCCACGGCGGAGCAGCGCTATTGTGCTGGGTGCGGGGTAACGTTTAGCGCATTATTGAGTTTAAAAAGGAGCTGCCGTCGGTTTGCCCCTGCACACCCAAATATTCCAACACCGTGGCGGCAATATCGGCAAAGGTGGCGCGGTCGCCCAGGTTTACACCCTTGCGTAGCCCCGGGCCTGCCACCAGCAGGGGGACATATTCACGGGTGTGGTCGGTGCCGGTGTAGCCGGGGTCGCAGCCATGGTCGGCTGTAATGAGCAGCATATCTTCCTGCCCCAGCTGTGCCAGCAGGCTGCCCAGCTGCACATCAAACTCGTTGAGCGCCTGGGTGTAGCCGGCAATATCTCGGCGGTGGCCATAGACCATATCGAAATCTACCAGGTTTACAAAGCAAAGGCCGTGAAAGGGCTGCCCGGCCAGACGCAGGGTGAGCTGCATGCCCTCGTTGTTGGAATGAGTGGCCATTTTCTCTTTCAGGCCGCTGCCGGCAAAAATATCGTATATTTTGCCTACCCCAAGGCAATCGAGCCCCGCGTCGCTTAAAAAGTTGAGCATGGTGGGGCGTGGGGGCAAGAGAGAATAATCGCGCCGGTTGGCGGTGCGTTTGAAGTTAGGGGCTTGCCCTATAAAGGGTCGGGCAATTACCCGGCCCACGCCATATTCGCCGGTGAGCAACTCGCGGGCAATGGTACAGCAGCGGTAGAGCTCGTCCAGGCCGATGGCCTCTTCGTGGGCGGCTATTTGAAACACACTGTCGGCCGAAGTGTAGACAATAAGGTCGCCGGTATCCAACTGCTGCTGGCCGTATTTTTCAATAACCTCGGTGCCGGAATAGGGTAGATTACACAGCACACCCCGGCCGGTGCGGCGGGAGAATTCCTCTAGCAGCGGCTGGGGAAAGCCCTGCGGAAAAACCGGCAATGGGCTGTGCGAAACCAGGCCGGCAATTTCCCAGTGGCCTATGGTGGTATCTTTGCCGCGAGAAGCCTCGCGCAGGCGGCCAAAAGAACCCTGCGGTGCAGCAATAGGCTCTGCAAAGCTTGTACCGGTTATATTGTAAAGGCCCAGGCTTTGCAGGTTGGGCACGCTAAGCTTGCCCGAACGCACCAGCGAGCCGAGGGTATCGGCCCCGGCGTCGCCAAATTCGCCGGAATCGGGCGCGGAGCCTATGCCCACGCTATCCAGCACGATAAGAAATGCACGTTTTGCCACAGTGAAGTGACCCCCGTTCAAAAACTAAACTTGCGGGTTTGTAGTATGCGTCTATTGCCCCGGTTTCCGCTTAATAGCCCTGGGCTTCTTGGTTGTTTAAAATTTTAATAATACGGCTGGTGCCTAGGCGGCTGGCACCCAGGCCTAAGAAG
>CAYYOY010000179.1:0-4446 GCA_964473265.1 uncultured Oscillospiraceae bacterium | reverse complement strand
TCTTTGCGCAGTGCATTATTGTAAAGAAGCAGGCCGGCCGAAACAACCACGGTTATAAGTGTAAAAGTAGTAGCAAGCCGTATGCTTTTTTTCATGCCTGCACCTCCAGAAGTAAGTTGAAAGATGAATGCAAAAATTAAATATACTTTATTCTTTTGCTGCCGAGAAATACTGAAAGGATCTTGGAAATGTAGTTTAGCGTGGCAATCTCTTCACCGCGCCAGCTGCGGCGGGCACGGCAAGCATTAAAGCCCACAAAGCCCTGAATGCTGCCCTGGTTGAAGAGTGCGCAGTGCACAGTAGATTTTACACCCTGCTGGCTGAGCAGCCGAAACATGGGTTCTTCTAGGACGGAAATATCGCTGCAGCAGAAAATTCCGTCATCGCTATATTGATTATAGATCTGTTGCATTCGTTCCACCGGAATATTCTGCATGGTTTGCTGCATAGAAGCAATGCCCTTTGCGCACCATTCGTAGGTATTGCTGGAAAAGCGGCCGTCGTCCGAATGCTCAAATATGTAGCAGCGGTCAACGTTGAACTCCTTGCCTATGATACTAAGCACCCGGTTTACAGTGGTAAACAGGTCTTTTGTCTCATATAACATTTCAAATATATTATAAATAATATCGTTGCTGTAGTAGCTGGCCTCCAAGCGCTCGGCCTGTTGCAGCACATTGGGCTGGCTGAGAAGGCATTGGCTAAATTCATCGTTATAGATAGTAAAACAGTCTTTGCCCTTGCGCTTAGAGGTATAGAGTGCACTGTCTGCCAGGCGGTAGAGAACCTCAAAGCTAGTGCCATGGTCGGGGCAAACGGCTATGCCTATGCTTCCTGAAACTTTATATTCATTGTGTACACCGGAATACGTTTGGCGGAATGCCTGGGTAAGCGCCTTGGCCTTTTCCGTAATGATAGTTTCCGATTTTACATTGCGCAGCAGCACCACAAATTCGTCGCCGCCCAGACGGCCAATAATATCGCTTTCACGAAAGACAGCCCGCACCTTTTCAGAAATATCGGTAAGCACACTGTCGCCAAATTGGTGGCCCAGCGTGTCGTTCACACCTTTGAAGTTGTCTATGTCGATAAGCATAAGAGCCGAACGCTCGCTTGCACTGTGGTTGGCCAAATATTCTTCAATACGCAGACGCGCTTCTTCCTTATTAAAAAGCTTGGTAAGTGGGTCGGTTTGTGCTTTTTGAGTAAGGCTTTGAATTTGTTGCTTCTGCTGGGTAATTTCTACCATTTTACCCACTGCGCGTATAGGGGCATGTTCTTCATTATATACCGCAGAATAATACAACAGATACCAAACGTCTCTGCCGTCGGGCTGTATCAAATGCAATTCATATTCTTGCACACTTTGGCTTTTTTGTACAACCTCAAAAAACTGCAAACTATCGTCTGCGATTATACCGGTGTCAATTAGGGATTGTGGGAAATTATAAAACACTTCGCGTACGCCAAAACGCTTGGCAAAGTTAAGCGAAAATTTTATGGTTGCGTTGGGAATATCGTAATCGAAGAAGACATCGTGTGTAAGCTTGGAAATAAGACGGTTGAATTCCTGTTCTTTTTCCAGCTGTTCCATGAGCTCAAGGTGTTCCGAAATATCGACTATAAGAAAATAAATCTTAGCCGGACCGTCGGGCTGAGGGCAGACCCGCCCGCTAAAATGCACCCAGGTATAGCCCCGAAGTTTGTTGGCCAGCCGTGCTTTAATGCTGAAGCTACCACTGGCAGCTACCTGCTGCTGAAAGGACCGTAGCGCACCGGCAAACTCTTGTGGGTCGAGAGTGTTTACGCCCTTGTTTTGAAATTTTTCATATAATTCCTCGCGGGTATAGCCAACAAGGTCAAAATAGCCCTGGTTGGCGTGGGTAATGGTAAAATCGGCATCGGCCATTGCTATTAAAATTCCCCCAGGAATGGTGGAATTTACAAAGTGAATGTCGTCAAGCTCTTGGATGAGTTTAGGGTTGGATGCAAAATCGCACATGTGTGAATCGTTCCTGCCCTTTCTCGGTTGATAATTGCTAGCAACTTGGTGGCTAGAGTAATGCTGAGGTTTTAAAGCATTTGTTTTTAATACGCAGTTTCAAAGTGGGCAAAGCGGCGGCTTGTTCGTACCCATACACACGTTTAGTATTTGACATGCGTTTTCAAAACATGTACAAGAGCGCTGCTTTAAACTGTGTTAAAAAACGCCTGCCCACTGTAGAAGTTTTTGCTTTACCTTGCCATGTAGTGGCACGCAGCAAACGGCCACTCCCCCACCTTCCTTATAACAGGCGCGGCAATGGCTTTATTTCATAGTTGCATGGGTGAGTGGTAAAGGTTCAAAACAGAGGAACCCAGTGCCCGCCACGCTATAGCCAAACCATAAATTATATTCCCAGAGTTTATAAAAATTTACACCCATAGGATACGAATGGTTATATTCTGTAAATATTTTCATGCCAAGCTTGCTTGCAAAAAATGAGCTTATCTAACATAATTCCACACTCAACATGAGAATACCGCATTTGGGCAAGATTGTCAACAAAAATACAATTTCTTACATCCAGCGGGCTGCTAAACGCTTTTCGTGGGCATAAAGTTTTTTGCACCGTAGAAGATCCGCAGTATTACGAAACTACATAAAGCAGCCCTAACCCGTTTTCATCCGGCCTAGGGCTGTAAGAAGGAAAATTCCAGGGCTCATTTGCCCTATCTGTTGGCACCGTCCATGGTACCCCCAGCAACCATGCTGCCCCCGCATTCCTTGCAAAATTTTGCACTCTCACCACAGAGTGCGTCGCAGTGTGGGCAACGCACGACCACTGCTATATTACCGGCCGGCTTTGTTGGTGCTTCTGCCGGAACATTCTGCACAGCTTTGGGCTGCGAAACTGGTTTACTCGGGCTGCGCATCGTTGCTTTGGGCTGTTGCACAATCTCGCTCTGGTTGGGCACCATGGCGACTTTCTTCTTGTTTCGCACTGCAAATATCGCACCAGCTACAAGCAAGCACAGGCCAATTGCCACAGCTCCGATTATAACACCCACAGGTAGTTTATCCTTGTTTTGCACAGGTTCATCGGTAACGAGCGACTGGCTGTCGGAGGCCTGCGGCAAGCTCTCCACAGCTTCCCGCTCTTGCTCCTCATTCCACACGGAGCCCACAGCAGCACCTTCAAAAGCATCTATGGCAACATTAATATTGCGCGGCAGTTCAACGCTTCGCAGTCCTGTGCATCCGGCAAAGGCACGCGTATCAATGGAAGCAACACTATCGGGGATAGAAATCTCTAATAAATTATGGCAATTTTCAAAGGCGGCGAAACCAATAGAAAGCAGTGTTTCGGGAAACGTTACCCTTTCCAAGCGGGTGCATTCGGCAAAGGCAAATTGACCAATTTCGGCAACGCCATATGGAATATCAATCTGCTTAACGAAATTTCGATCATAGAACGCAGCATAGCCTATGCTAAGAACCCCAGAGGGAATGGCAACGTTTTCCGAAGAGCCGTTATACGCATACAACATCCCACCCAGAATGACGAAATCGTTTTGACTATTTCGAAACATGAAGGGAGTTGCGTCAAAGGCTTCAAAGCCAATTTCCTTTATGCTAATCGGCAGGAGAACGTTTTCAAGGTTGGTGCAACCCCAAAAGGCCTTCTCGCCAATGTGGGTAATGCTAGGGGGAACAAACACATCGGTAATACTGTTGTTGGCAGCAAAGGCATAATCAGCAATGGTAACAACATTGCCGGGAATGGTAACCCTGCCCCCTTGCCCATTGTAACGGTAAAGAACGCTACCCAACACAACAAATTCATCCGTTAGCTTATCGTTAAAAGGTGTGGCTTCAAATGCGCCCGGGCCAATGTAAACTACACTTTGGGGAATGCTCACACGGGTAAGCGCATCGCAACCACGAAAGGCACCTGTTGAAATGCTGGATACACCCTCGCGGATGGTTACACTGGTAAGGTTGGGGCAATTGGCAAAGGCGTCTGCATAAATGCCTTTCACACCGCTGGGAATTGCTACTTGGGTTATGCTGCTGCAACCGGCAAAAGCCTCGAAACCGATATCCGTAACGCTGCTGGGGACGGTAACACTTTTCGCGTTGCCGGTATAGGCCACCAGCACCCCGTCTTCAATTTGGAATTCCTCGCCTGCGGCCGACACTGTGCACGCAAGGGTTGTAAGTGTCAGCGTCAACAGAAGAAAAATACAAACTATGCGTTTCATTCCACTTCCCCACCTTGCTCTTGCATGGTAACATTCACCTGGCGGGGGGCCATGCGGCAGCCACATTCTTCGCAAAATTTTGAAGTTTCGCTACACAAAGTGCCGCACTCGGGGCAGCGCACCATTACCACCGTCTGGGGGGCGGTCTTGCGACCTGCAACCGTTTTCAGCTGAAGCAACCGAGCCTTTAACACCTGTGCT